>NZ_CP004021.1:122500-422500 GCF_001021085.1 Candidatus Liberibacter africanus PTSAPSY
GGCAAAACCAACTCCCATGGTGTGACGGGCGGTGTGTACAAGGCCCGAGAACGTATTCACCGCGGCATGCTGATCCGCGATTACTAGCGATTCCAACTTCATGCACTCGAGTTGCAGAGTGCAATCCGAACTGAGATGGACTTTGGGGATTAGCTCCGCCTCGCGACTTCGCAACCCATTGTAACCACCATTGTAGCACGTGTGTAGCCCAGCCCATAAGGGCCATGAGGACTTGACGTCATCCCCACCTTCCTCCGGCTTATCACCGGCAGTCCCTATAAAGTACCCAACATCTAGATAAAATCTAAACTTGATGGCAACTAGAGGTAGGGGTTGCGCTCGTTGCGGGACTTAACCCAACATCTCACGACACGAGCTGACGACAGCCATGCAGCACCTGTATGAAAGTCTCCGAAAAGAAAATATCATCTCTGATATCGTCCAACATATGTCAAGGGCTGGTAAGGTTCTGCGCGTTGCATCGAATTAAACCACATGCTCCACCGCTTGTGCGGGCCCCCGTCAATTCCTTTGAGTTTTAATCTTGCGACCGTACTCCCCAGGCGGAGTGCTTAATGCGTTAGCTGCGCCACTGAATGGTAAACCACCCAACAGCTAGCACTCATCGTTTACAGCGTGGACTACCAGGGTATCTAATCCTGTTTGCTCCCCACGCTTTCGCGCCTCAGCGTCAGTATCAGGCCAGTGAGCCGCCTTCGCCACCGGTGTTCCTCCGAATATCTACGAATTTCACCTCTACACTCGGAATTCCACTCACCTCTCCTGAACTCTAGACAATCAGTATTAAAGGCAGTTCCAAGGTTGAGCCCTGGGATTTCACCTCTAACTTAATCGCCCGCCTACGCGCCCTTTACGCCCAGTTATTCCGAACAACGCTCGCCCCCTTCGTATTACCGCGGCTGCTGGCACGAAGTTAGCCGGGGCTTCTTCTCCGAATACCGTCATTATCTTCTCCGGCGAAAGAGCTTTACAACCCTAAGGCCTTCTTCACTCACGCGGCATGGCTGGATCAGGGTTGCCCCCATTGTCCAATATTCCCCACTGCTGCCTCCCGTAGGAGTCTGGGCCGTGTCTCAGTCCCAGTGTGGCTGATCGTCCTCTCAGACCAGCTATAGATCGTAGCCTTGGTAGGCCTTTACCCTACCAACTAGCTAATCCAACGCAGGCTCATCTCTCTCCAATAAAATCTTTCCCCCAATAGGGCGTATACGGTATTAGCACACGTTTCCATGCGTTATCCCGTAGAAAAAGGTAGATTCCTACGCGTTACTCACCCGTCTGCCGCTCGTATAAAATACGCGCTCGACTTGCATGTGTTAGGCCTGCCGCCAGCGTTCGTTCTGAGCCAGGATCAAACTCTCATGTTCTTGCCAAAGGCATCTAACATGTAAAAAATCCAATGCTATAAAACATCTTCCAACGTCATAACAAAAGAAAAACATGAAAAAAAAAACAACGCCTCTAACATCGTAATTAAAATATAATTACAAAAATAAAAAATCGGCGTCCATGTCTCCCTTACTTCTCTATATTCTCTTCTCAAATAACGATACCAATACTAATACACATCAAATAACTAAGTCAACAAAAATTACTCATAAAAAATAACATCATACAACAATAAACATGCAACAAATATACAATATTTGACTCTTGTTTAAAAAAAATATATCCCCTTACAAAATTTGATATTACTGTTAAAAAGGAAATGTAAAATATTACAGATAAAATGACATTTTATAGCACAGTAAATAAAAGAAACATACTACTTTCGTTTGGTGACAATCCTCCTATTCTAGAAGATAAGGAGGATAAACTATTTATCAACAAACGCGAAGTTGTGATTAAGTGGTTATCTACAACATTTTTTGCAGGGATAACATCTGGAATCATTATAGGGGGATCGCTTTTAACTGCCTTAGATGGAAATCATAAAATAGTAATACCAGCAAAATTATCCCATCAATTATCAGATAAAAATGCTACTAATTTGCAAACAATACTATCTTCCATGCAAAGGGAACGGCTGTCCCAACAAAAAAAATCCAAGCATCCTGAAAAAATAATCATTGATGTTCCAACCCTTATAAAAGATCATGATAAAGATATCATCAGAAAAATTCCGTTTGCTTATGCCAAGATGACGTTTTCTACACCATATCCAAACACACATAATTATCCAAAATTTGATCCATTAAAAATTTTTTCTGAAGGGAAAGCTGAAGCATCATCTCAAATGTTAATGGATACAATTAACAACGTTGACACTTTATATGGAACAGAATCTAAACTTGAAATCACTATTAAAAAAATCAACTTTCCTATAGATATAAGTAATCTAAAAGTAGACGCTACTCCAAAAGACGAAGAAATTAAAAACGCAATCATACATCAGACTTCTTTATTAAATAACAAAAACAATCAATCATTTATCCTTTATTATACTGATCAAACCCAATCCTCACATAAAGGGAATGAAACCTCTATTGCTCATAATACAACATTCAGAATAATTGAAGAAAATAGGACAATAACAACACCCCAAATATTGATAGATAAAACCCCAGAATTTGCTGATGATTTAATTCCAATACAAAATAATACAACTATATTTGATGCCATGATACATGCCGGCTATTCTAACAGTGATAGCTCCACAATAGCTAAATTCTTACACGACAAAGTACATGTTGATAAACTAACAAAAGACAATGTTATCCGAGTTGGAATTTTACAAAAAGATGATAAATTTACAATAATAAGATTCAGCATCTACCATAAAAAAGAACATCTATTGACGATTGCTCTTAATGATAGTAACGAATACGTTCTAGGAGCTGAACCTGTCAAAATAGACATGAACAATCACACAAGTAATATACAAAATTATGATGAATCATCAAGTATTTATGATGGAATATGGCGTGCTAGTTCTTTCAATGGCATGAACAAAAATCTCGTGCAATTAGTCTTGAAAATATTAGCAGGAAACATAAACTTGCAAGCAAGTTTAAAACCAACTGATTTTCTCGAAACTTTTTTCTCTGCGAATCAAAGCACTGAAGATTCCGAACTATTGTATCTTTCTGCTCGTTTCGGAGAAACCAGAGCCCGCTTTTATCGCTTTCAAAATCCTATCGATGGATCAGTAGAATATTTTAATGAATCTGGCAAAAGTTATCGACCATTTTTATTGCGTACTCCTGTACCATCTGGACGCATGACTTCTGGATTTGGTGTACGGCATCATCCTATCTTGGGCTATTCACGCATGCATACAGGTGTCGATTGGGCCGCCCCAAGAGGAACACCCATCATCGCTGTGAGCGACGGTGTTGTTGAAAAATCCGGTTGGGCAGGTGGTTATGGAAAACAAACTATTATCCGTCATAAAAACGGATATATCTCTTCTTACAATCACCAAGATGCTATTGCTAAAAATATCCACGCCGGAGTAAATGTCAAACAAGGGCAAATAATTGGATGGGTCGGAACAACGGGACTGTCAACTGGTCCACATCTACATTACGAATTAATTGTCAACGGGATAAAAGTAGATTCCATGAAAATTAGAATTCCCGAAGGAAAAATCCTGAAAGGAGAAGACTTGAAACATTTTATTATGGAAAAGAAAAGAATTAATAACTTACTTAGTAATGGAGAAAAATTACCTCAAACATCTTTTTACTAATCATTTGATAGGACATTATTATATTAAATGTGAATAAAAAATATAGTATAAAATAGTAAAATAAAAAATGTAATTTAAAAAAAATTCATATTACAAATAAAAATTGCCTGATAAATTATCAATGAAGCACAATTATCCAAGTATAAAAATTTTATCAAAACAATACAAAATGCAATAATTGTATTTTCTAATACTTTTAACTAATTTTATTATAAAATAAAGTATTATTACCAATAGAAGAAAGCACCAAAAATTATAAAATATTTATCATATAATACTACAATACTATAACGTTCTAAATAACTCGAAAACATGGAATATTTTCTTCTGAGATAAAAACCTCAATAGAATTACCCTCAGATATTGTTTGAGAAAGAATTTTTTCAGCCAATGGATTCTTAATGTATCTTTGTATCACACGCTTTAATGGACGAGCCCCATAAGAAGGATCATAACCTTTATGAGATAGCCACTCAATTACTTGATCATCAAAATTCATCGAAATGTTTCTCTCTTTGATAAGAGATAACACTTTATTAAGTTGAATCAAAACAATCTGTGCCATATCCTCTTTACGCAACTTATTAAACAATATTATTTCATCTAAACGATTCAAAAACTCAGGCTTGAATGCAGAGCGAACAACTCCCATCACATTCTCATACACAGAATTAGAATCTTCTATTAGATATTCTGCTCCTAAATTAGATGTCATAATAATTAGAGTATTGCGAAAATCAACCGTACGACCTTGACTATCTGTCAATCTTCCATCATCCAAAACTTGCAATAAAATATTATGAACATCTGAATGAGACTTTTCTATTTCATCAAATAAAATAACTTGATAAGGATGCCTACGTATCGCCTCAGTCAAAGCCCCTCCCTCCTCATATCCAACATAACCAGGAGGCGCGCCTATAAGGCGAGATACAGAATGCTTTTCCATATACTCAGACATATCTATACGAATCATAGAGTTTTCATTATCAAATAAAAATCGCGCTAAAGACTTAACTAATTCAGTTTTTCCTACTCCAGTCGGACCTAAAAACATGAAAGAACCCATTGGACGCTGCGAATCTTGCAAGCCAGCTCGAAAACGACGCAACGCATTAGATACAGCTTTAACTGCTGGAAATTGTCCAACAACCGATTTAGAAAGCTCTTCTTCCATCCGTAAAAACTTTTCCCGATCACTTTCCAACATCTTGTCAACAGGAATACCAGTCCAACGCGATACAATAGAAGCAATATTATCAGATGTTACAACTTCCTGAACTATATCCTCTGCCACATGATCATTTTTCTCAACTTCATCCAATTCTTTTTCTGTTTTTGGAATCAAACCATAAGCAAGTTCTCCGGCACGTTCAAATTGTCCTTGACGTTGTGCTATAGCTAGTTCATTACGCATTAATTCTAAACGTTTTTTAAGATCAGCTGCATGGAATAGTTTTCTCTGACCTTCTTGCCAACGTAGAGTTAAAGCATGTGATTTTTCTTCTAAGGAAGATAACTCTTTTTCTAATTCCAAAAGACGCTCTTTAGAAAAAGAATCTTTCTCTTTTTTTAAAGCTTCTTTTTCTATTTTCAAACAAATGATCCGACGATCAATTTCATCTAAAACCTCGGGTTTTGTATCTATCTGCATACGTACACGAGAAGAAGCTTCATCCATCAAATCAATGGCCTTATCAGGAAGAAAGCGATCCGTAATATAACGATTAGAAAGGACAGCAGCACTGACTAATGCTGAATCAGAAATTCGCACTTTATGATGCTGTTCATATCTTTCTTTTAAACCTCGCAAAATAGATATCGTATCAGAAACTGTAGGCTCACCAACCAAGAGAGACTGAAATCTCCGAGCCAAAGCAGGGTCTTTTTCTATGTATTTACGATATTCATCTAATGTCGTTGCCCCAATACAATGTAACTCTCCTCGAGCTAGAGAAGGCTTTAGCAGATTAGAGGCATCCATCGCGCCATCAGTCTTTCCTGCTCCTACCAATATATGTAATTCATCAATAAATAAAATGATTTCTCCATCCTCTGATCGTATTTCAGAAAGAAGAGATTTTAATCGCTCCTCAAATTCACCCCTGAATTTAGCACCCGCAATTAATGCCCCCATATCAAGAGCCATTAATCTTTTACCCTTCAAAGACTCAGGAACATCTCCGTTAATAATACGTGAAGCTAAACCCTCAACGATAGCAGTTTTCCCAACACCAGGATCACCAATTAATACTGGATTATTCTTAGTACGACGCGATAAAACCTGAATCGAACGACGCATCTCATCATCACGACCAATGACTGGATCAAGCTTTCCATCCCGAGCTTCCTCTGTTAGATCACGACAATACTTCTTTAAAGAATCAAATCCTTGCTCGGCATTAACAGAATCAGCTACACGTCCTCTACGCATCTTTTTGATAGATTCTTCAAGAAGAGAAACCTGAAGTCCACATTTTTTAAGCAATTCACCGGCAGAACCCTTTTCTCTTGCCATTGCTAAAAAAAACTTTTCTACCGTAACAAAAGAATCCCCTGATTTCTTTGCCATCTCTTCTGCTTTAGAAAAAATCGTAGCCAAATACCGCGAAAGATAAACTTGGGAACCTTCTCCTGTCACCTTTGGAATTTTAGAAAGAGATTCTTTATTATAAACCTTGAGCTGACTAAGATCTCCTCCAGAACACTGAATCAGCGAACAAACAACCCCTTTGTCATCTTCAAGAAAAATATGCAAAACATGTTCAGGAACTAGATTCTGATGACCTTGAGCTAAAGCATACGTCTGAGCAGATTGCAAAACACCACGCATCAAATCCGAATATTTACCACTATCCATCATAATTCCCTATTTATTAAGTAATGCAACAGAACTACGCTTAGTTATCATACAACACAATCTTTATCTGTATCTCCCTTTACCACATGAGATTGTTGGAAAGAAGATTGCAAAACGCCACGCATCAAATCCGAATTTTACCACTATCCATCATAATTCCCTATTTATTAAGTAATGCAACAGAACTACGCTTAGTTATCATACAACACAATCTTTATCTGTAGCTCCCTTTACCACATGAGATTGTTCCTTTACCACATGAGATTGTTGGAGAGAGGAAGAATTTGGTTCTTCTGCAGATTTATTGCTGACTTTATTAGTATTATGAAATCCACGTGGACGCGGAGATCTTCTACGACGCACTTTCTTATAAGGAACATCTTGCTCCTGAGGTACATCGGATTTTTTAAATGCCGAATCCCCAATGTTAGGTTGTGCATCACCCTCAAAGACCACTTCCTTGGCTTCTTCAATCACTGTATGCTCTTCAAATCCACTAGATAAAGGTGCATTTTGTGTGCGAGAATTTTGCTCTTTGAGCAAAAGATTTGCTTGTTCATCACGCTGTAATTTTTCTTGCATTTGTGCTTGAGCCATAGAGACAAGACGATTGTAGTGTTCTGCATGTTGCAAGTGATTTTCTGCCACAACATAATCACCCGCACTCATCGCATCGCGTGCGAGAGATGAATATCTCTCCGCTATTTGTTGCGCAGTACCTCGAATCTTAACATCGTATCCATTACTATCATAATTGCGCACTAATGGATTAAGGTTTTTACGACCGAAATTTCCATTTCCACCGTTAGTTCCTCTTCCACGACCACGTTTATATTGTTGCAATACCCTCATTTATTACCCATCCAGTTTATGAACACTTTCTTATCACTATTTTTAGTAGAAAAATTTAACTAATTATTCCATTGAACCATAACACTTTCATTTTCTAATATTATAAAAACTTTTTTCAAAAAACCGCATATATCAACGATTAAACAACAAAACTCTATCGTTTCCTCCATAATCTTTAAAAGCATTGACTAGATATAATGAATGACTTTTAAAAATTTGTATTACGTCTATTTTTTGATCATAACCAATTTCTACACTACAAAATCCACCCTTACTCAAATGACGAGATATACCCTCTGCTATAGTACGATAATGAGACAAACCATCTTTTCCACCATCAAGAGAAATTCGAGGATCAAATTCCCTTACTTCAATATCAAGACAGTCTACAACAGCAGAATCTATATAAGGAGGATTAGAAACAATCACATCAAACAAACCTTCCACTGAAGAAAACCAATTACTTTGCAATGTACAAAATCTCTCTGAAACACCATTCATAACAGCATTCTTCTCGGCAACTTCAAGCGATTTACGGGAAACATCAACCCCAACACCTTTGAAAAGAGGACATTCCTTCAATAACGCAAGACAAATTGCTCCAGTACCCGTTCCAAGATCAAGAATATGTATCACATTATTCTTTTTTGAATGTGAACGAAAAAACGACAATACAGAATCAACCACTAACTCTGTTTCAGGACGAGGTTCAAAAGTATCAGATGAAAGAGTTAATCTTACGTTATAAAAATCTCGCCATCCCAAAATTCTATGTATTGATTCATGCTTCAGAGAACGAATAATTGCCTCGGCAAGAAAAAACCTCTGTCGATTTTCAAGAATAGTATCCGGATAGACAATAACTTGATGAGCCGATAACCCTGTCACCCTACATAAAAAAGAACAAGGATCTCTTAATATTTCCATCCCCGACTTCTTAAAACAACACCTTATCAAAGAAAAAAACTCTGCAATAGTATATGGTATATTTTGAACTAACAACGAATTATTCACTAACAAAACCTATCACTTTTGCCTGATGTGCGGTAATTAAAGCATTGATAATTTCATCAATATAACCCTGCAAAACATACTCTAACTTGTATAATGTTAAATTTATTCTATGATCTGTGATCCGACCTTGTGGGAAATTATACGTACGAATACGCTCAGAACGATCTCCTGTTCCTATTTGTGATTTACGATTTGCAGACCGCTCATTTTCCATACGTTTTCTTTCAACATGATACAAACGTGCTCTCAAAACCTTCATGGCTCGCAATCTATTTTGATGCTGTGATTTTTCAGAAGAAGTCACCATTATTCCAGTAGGAATATGCGTAATTCTTACCGCTGAATCCGTAGTATTAACGTGCTGCCCTCCCGCACCAGATGCACGCATAGTATCAATACGAATATCTTCTGGAGCAATATCTACATCTATTTCTTTTGCTTCTGGCAATACAGCAACAGTTGCTGCAGAAGTATGAATACGTCCATTTGTTTCAGTTGCAGGAACACGCTGCACTCGATGTACACCCGATTCGAATTTCATCCGAGAAAAAACCCCACAACCAGATATTGTCGCTATTATTTCTTTATATCCACCATCATCATTATCACTCGACGACAGAACCTCTACTTTCCACTTGTGAAACGCAGCATAACGCTCATACATACGAAAAAGATCACCAACAAATAATGCAGCCTCAGATCCTCCTGTCCCAGCACGAATCTCAAGAATGCAGCTTTTATCATCATCTATGTCTTTTGGCAAAAGAAAATAACTTATTTCACATTCAAGATCTTTAATTTCCTTTTCTATGTCTAAAATCTCAACCTGAGCAAGATCTCGAATTTCTGAATCACTATTATTATCATTAATAATTGTGCGCAAATCTTGTTCTTCACGTTTTTTCTGCTCATAAATATCAATCTTCGTTATTACAGGACTAATCGCAGCATACTCTTCAGTCAACTTAATATAAACATCTACAGAAGGCGATTCAGACATACGTTTTTCAATGTCAGAAAAACGATTCTTCAAATCGCATATTTGCTTGTGAGAAAGAAAGACCAAATTTCAAAACTCTCAGAAAAAAAATAACACCAATACATACTTAGATAAACAAAGAAAAATGTTTTAACATATCATTGAACAGCTATCCGATTTTTATTTATACTGAGACACAAAATATCTTTAACCAAGAAACCTATCATATCAAAAATTAGAGTATCTCAAACCTCATATCTTATAAGAAAGAACTTAATTCCCATTCACAATTACACTAATTGCAAGCATGGATAATAAAAAATTCAATAACGACCCAATAACTCAACTATACCACTATATAAAAAGCAAAAATGTTGCTATCTCAAAAATACGACACAACTGCTCGAATGGAATATACAGAGATCACAGGAAGAAATCATATGGAATATGCAAAACGAAAACGAAAAAGTCATTTTCATTACGAAAAATCACAATCATCTTCAAAGTATATGAATGTCAGTTTTTACTTTGGCAAATAACTAGCGTGGGATACCACGGAATAAACATTTCTGTCAACAAAAATCAAAAGAACAAATCAAAAACTCCTGGAATAAATAGAAAACACGATCGTAAATTACTTAACGTCTAAACCATAACAAGAATGTAAAGATCTTACAGCTAATTCAGTATAAGCACTATCAATCAACACAGATATTTTTATTTCAGATGTCGTAATTGCTTTAATATTGATACCCTTTTCTGCAAAACATAAAAAGAAAGCGGATGCCACTCCTGTATGACTTTGCATACCCATACCAATAGCAGAAATTTTGACTAGCTTATCTTCGTATTGAATAACGTCATAACCTATTTTTTCTTTATTATCGACTAAAATTGCAAGTGCTTTTTCTAAATTCGACGAAGGCATCGTAAACGTTATATCTGCATACTGACCATCTTCAGAAATGTTTTGAATAATCATATCAATATTAATATTAGCATTAGCAAGAGGAGCAAAGATAGATGCTGATATACCAGGGTGATCTCGCAAACGTCTCAGAGAAACTTGAGCTTCATCCTTCGTATAAGCAATACCAGTAATAACTTCTTGTTCCATAATATTTTCCTCACTACAAATAAGCGTCCCTGATTGTTCCTGTTTATTGGGATCTTCAAAACTTGAACGAACAAATAAACAAACTTTATGAAACATCGCCAATTCTACAGAACGCACTTGCATTACTTTAGCTCCAAGAGATGCCATCTCTAACATTTCTTCGAAAGAAATTTTCTTCATCAAGCGAGCCTTTGGCTCAATACGTGGATCAGTAGTATAAATTCCATAAACATCAGTATAAATATCACAACGCTCTGCCTTGATAGCCGCTGCTATTGCCACCGCAGATGTGTCTGATCCCCCTCTACCAAGAGTGCTTATATCATTGTCAGGGCTTAATCCTTGAAAGCCAGTAACTACTACCACCCTTTTTGCCTCTAAATGAGAAATAATTGTATTTTCATTTATATGGCGTATACGCGCCATCCCATGCACGCCATTTGTCATCATAGGAATCTGCCATCCCTGCAATGAAATTGCTTGAACTCCCAGTGACTGTAAAGCAAGAACCATAAGACCCGAAGAAACCTGTTCTCCTGTAGAAACAACAACATCTCTTTCACGTGCATTATTAGTATTGCTAGACGTCACTATCCGACATAATTCAGTAAGACGATCCGTTTCTCCACTCATAGCAGAAACAACAATAGCAACCTCGTGCCCACTATCAACTTCACGTTTAACATGCAAGGCTGCATTACGGATACAATTAACATCAGCCACAGAGGTACCACCAAATTTCATCACAATACGTGCCATATCAGATCAATAATAGCCTTCTTCTGTTCATTATAAATATTTGGTAATTCATACTTTAACTTCAAAAAAAATCTTGCTTGCAAATATTAAAAAATAGATCAATCATGTTTATACGATTTTATCAGGAGGTTCAAATGAAAAAAAAATATCCGAACTATACCACTAAAAACCAAGATGAAATAAATCAATTTTCAAACATATCATCAGAATGGTGGGAACCTACTGGAAAATTTAAACCTCTTCATCAAATAAACCCCTTAAGAATAGCATATATTCAAAAAAAAATTATGCAACATTTTCAATGCGATAATAATGATACCCATCCTTTCAAAGGCTTGCGCATATTAGATCTAGGATGTGGCGGAGGATTACTTTCAGAGCCTATGGCACAAATGGGAGCAAACGTAATAGGGATTGACCCTTCTTCAAAAAATATTGAAATCGCAAAAAACCATGCAAAGATGAATAATCTCAACATCGAATACCATGTAGGTTGTGCAGAAGAAATAATAGAAAATGGTGAAAAATTCGATGTAATTTTAAATATGGAAGTCATAGAGCATGTCGATAATGTCCATTACTTTATCCAAACATGCTGCTCACTTCTTCTCAATAATGGACTAATGTTTATTTCTACAATTAATCGTAATTTTAAAGCAATGTTATTCGCTATTATCGGAGCTGAATACTTGTTGCAATGGCTACCAAAAGGCACCCATCAGTACAAAAAATTTGTCAAGCCGACAGAAATAGAAGCCCTTCTAGCGGAAAATAATGTAGAAATTATAGATCGTATCGGCGTAGTATATAGTCCATTATGCAATAAATGGAAACTTTCTACAAAAAATATGGATGTCAATTATATGGTACTAGCACACCTTCCTAAAACAGAGGAATAATGTGTACTATTTGTGATCGACGATCATACCCTCTTTAATGGTGATTTGTCGATCCATCTGACATGCAAGATCATGATTATGAGTTGCAATGAGTGCAGATAAACCAAAACGGACAACTAAATCTTTTAAAACACTAAAAACCTGTTGTGCTGTTTTTGGATCTAAATTACCAGTAGGTTCATCTGCCAAAATAATCGAAGGGTTATTGGCAATAGCACGGCAAATCGCTACCCTTTGTTGCTCACCCCCTGAAATATTAGAAGAACGGCAACAAGCATATTGCGCTATCCCCATATAACTCAAAAGATCCATAGCACGTTGATGTGCCACAGTATAATTTATTCCAGCAATAATTTGAGGAAAAATTATATTTTCGACAACAGAAAAATCTGTTAGCAAGCGATGTGCTTGATATACAAAACCGATTTTAGAACAACGCAAAAATGCTTTTTTATTATCAGAGAGTTTATTGCATACTTGATTATCAATTATAACATCCCCTTGATCAGGAGCTTCTAATAAACCTGCGATATGCAAAATAGTCGATTTACCTGTTCCCGACGGAGAAACAAGAGCAACAATTTCACCTTTTTTCAAACTGAGACAAACATTATCAAGAACTGGAAAAGATTCGCCAATATGATTATAGCTATGCTTAATATTTTGTAGCAATAAAACTTCTTTACCACTCATAGTATCATCTTACTCATAGCGTAAAACTTTAATAGGATCTATCCGTGATGCTTTCCAGCTCGGGATAATGGTTGCAAATAAAGATAAAGAAAGTGACATAATCATTATCCACGAAACCTCAATCCACGAAATTTTAGAAGGCAATTCAGTTAATAAATATGCATCTATATCAAATACTACTATACCGAAGGTATGCAAAAAAAAATGTCTTACCGCCTCAACGTTTCGAGAAATCAAAACACCGAAAATCATCCCTGCACCAGTACCAGATACACCAATAAAAGAACCTATCATCAAAAATATACTCATAATAGAAAAATTCTGCGCTCCCATCGTACGCAAAATTGCTATATCCCGCCGTCTTTCTTGCACTAACATGATTAAACTAGAAATAATATTAAGGGAAGCAACAAGCACTATTAATGCCAGAATAACAAACATGACATTACTCTCAACTTCCATAGCAGAAAAAAACATTTGATAACGTTGACGCCAATCAACAATCGAAACACTATTACCAAGAATATCAAAAATATTTTTATGTGTTTTTTCTATGGAATCAGGATCTTTCACAAAAACCTCTATACCTGATACAGCATTTTCAAAATTAAAATATAACTGAGATTCCCGAAGAGACATATAAATCACTCCATTATCATACTCCGGAAAACGCATATTAAATATAGCTGCAATAGTATAAAACTTAGAACGAATTGCCATACCAGGCATCGTCGGCACAAGAAGCTGAACTTTATCTCCTATTGCCACACCCAAATTACGAGCAAGATCTTGCCCTATAACAATCTCTCCTTGATCAAAACCATTGGATATATTCCCATGAAAACCCTTAAATGATTTTTTTAGCTGAGAAAAATCATTTTTAGAAATACCTCGCACCATAACACCAGAGCCAACAGAACTTAAACTAGAAACAAATGCTTGACCACTAACAAAAGGCGCAACTCTTGTAACATCTGAAATAGAAATCAACTTATTGGAAATAGCTTTATAATGAACCAGTGGATAATGTCTCTGCTGTATAATGATATGTCCATTGATCCCTAGAACACGCTTGATCATATCTGCACGCAACCCATTCATTACAGACATAACAACGATTAAAACCATTACTCCTATCATTATACCGAAAAAAGATATAAAAGAAGCAATAGAAATAAAAGCATCTTTATGACTCGAAAATAGATATCTCCAAGCGACTATCACTTCAAATTTAGAAAAAATACGCATCTATCATACACGCTTTGTATTACGAGCGTCGACAAAACGACTAGAAGCATAATTAATCACTTCTTCCAATGACATATCCTCTCTTATACCTGTTGATCTATATTTAATTTCAACCTTTGAATCAGAAATAAATTTAGAACCAACAATGATTTGCAAAGGAAAACCTAACAAATCAGCCATTGCAAACTTTGATCCAGCCTGTTCATCTACATCATCCCAAAATACATCACATCCCGCTTGAGAAAGTCTTCCATAAATGTTTTCACATACATCACAACATGTTTGATCATGAATTTTGAGATTAATAAGATGAATTTGGAAAGGAGAAATTGCATCTGGCCATATAATACCCTGTTCATCATGCGAAGACTCAATAACAGCGGCAACAACACGCATAGAACCAATTCCATATGATCCCATCTGAACATAATGTTCTTTACCATCCGACCCCTTAAATGTTGCCGACATTGGAAGAGAGTATTTAGTACCAAAATGAAAAATATGACCTACTTCAATACCTTTCGCCGAAATCCTCTTATTCTCTGGCAAAGAGTGAAATAATTCCTCATTATGCACATCATAAGTCGCCGCATAAGGAGAGGTCCATTTATTAATAATATTTTTTAAAGATGCAACATCATCAAAATCAGTATCTTCTGAAGGAATAGAAAAGTCTATAAAATCCTTACAACAAAAAACTTGTGTTTCACCCGTATCCGCAAGAACAATAAATTCATGGCTTAAATCACCACCAATTGGACCAGATTCCGCACGCACTGGTATAGCTTTTAATCCCAAACGATGAAATATCCGAAGATACGAAACAAACATTTTATTATAAGAATGCTCTGAATCTTCAGGAGTTAAATCAAAAGAATACGCATCTTTCATCAAAAATTCACGCGAACGCATTACTCCGAAACGTGGCCTTACTTCATCTCGAAATTTCAACTGAATTTGATAGAAAGTGAGCGGAAGATCCCTATAAGATTTTATATAAGAACGGGCAATATCCGTCATTGCCTCTTCATGAGTTGGTCCATAAAGCAATGCTTTATCGTTTCTATCAACGATCCGAAGCATTTCCTTTCCATAAGAGTCATATCGACCACTTTCAATCCATAAATCAGCTGATTGCAACGTTGAAACACTCATCTCAATCGCACCTATGCGATTTTGCTCTTCACGAATAATCGAATTAACCTTATCAAGAGCCCTGTACCCCAAAGGAAGCCAAGAATAAATTCCCTTTGAATGTTGATAAATCATTCCTGTGCGCAACATAAATTTATGTGAGAATATTTCTGCATCTCTAGGATTTTCTTGCATAATTGGCAAAAAATACCTTGATCTTCTCATCTCTATACCACCCCTATATCTTCATTCAACAATCAAAATATTTATAGACATCAAACAACAAATTATCTTACAAAATAAATCTAAACCATAAATAAAGATATTAGAAACACCTCGTTAGAAAATTATTTGTTAAAATACACAACTATATCACTATCATCGGGAAGATATTTTATTAACGAAAACAGTAACAATAGGCTTTTTACCCCAAGTATGTTTGAGGTAAGAACGTAAAGCACTACTAATCGAATCTCGTAATAATTTTGAATCTTTACGACAAGATCGAGGAAAATTAATGACTGTTTCAATCACTGTTTTCAACAATATTTTGTTAATTTTTTCCCCATCAACACCATAAGAAGGTATACCAACATCAACAATTTCTGGAACACCAACGATATTATAATTATTATCAAGAAGCACATTTACAGATAAATGCCCCACAAAAGAAAGGGCTTTTCTCTTAGCAATACCTAAGTCTGCAAATTTACCAACCAAAAAGCCATCTTTTAGAAAACGCCCATGTACTACCTCACCTACAATCTCTATAGGATCTGGGAAAACACGTAATATCTTACCATTTCGAACAGAGGGAACATGCGCAATACCTTCTTGTAAAGCAAGTTCCTTATGCGCAACAAGATGTGCAGGTTCTCCATGGATTGCAATTAAAGATTGTGGACGAATCCACTGATACATACGTTTTAAATCATCACGATATGGATGACCTGAAACATGCACTGGATATTCTGCATCTTCAGATATAATCTGTACACCTTGTTCAATTAATTGATTTCGTATTTGCCCTATCGCCACTTCATTACCCGGTATAGATCGCGAAGAAAAAATAACAATATCTTTCTCAGCTAATGCTACATTACGCATTCCACCACGTGATAACTGAGCTAAAGCAGAACGGGCTTCTCCTTGACTGCCAGTTGCTATAATAATTAATTGTTCACGAGGATATGATCCAAAATTCTCTTCTGGAAGAAAATATTGATCTTGTTTGATAAGTCCCGTACCTACCGCAACGCTCACCACACGCTTTAATGACGATCCTAGAAGAATTATTTTTCGGCCAACTTGTTCAGCGATATCTATAATACTACAAATTCTACTAACGCTGGATGAAAAAGCTGTAATCAATACACAACCTTTAGCATCCTTAATGATATTATAAAGGTTTTTCTTAACATCCTTCTCTGATAAAAAAGATCCTTCACGCATGGCATTGGTAGAATCGCACATCAATGCAAGAACACCTTCATCCCCTATAGAACACAAAGTCTCTTCATCAGTGACATCACCCAATATCGTATCATCATCTAGCTTCCAATCACCTGTATGGACAATATTACCGACGGGAGAACGGATAACTAATGCCATTGTTTCAGGAATTGAATGATTTACGCGCACAGATTCTATAGAAAACGGTCCGATATTGACTTTATCCCCTGCCTGAAAAGATACACATGGAATCTTTTTAGGAACACGATCATATACTCCTTTTGCCTCTAAAAGACCAATAGCAAAAGGCGAAGCATAGACAGGGACCTTGAGAAATGACCATAAATCATGCAACGCACCATAATGATCTTCATGCGCATGCGTAATGAAAATCGCCATAAGGTTTTTCCGCTCTTTCATAATAAAAGTAATATCCGGAAACATAAGATCCACACCTGGCAAATAATCTTTGGGAAACGCAACGCCACAGTCAATCATTATCCACTTACGATTACTAGGAGAACCATAGCCATAAAGAGCCATGTTCATACCAATTTCACCCACCCCACCAAGCGGTAAAAAAACCAATTCTTCCTTTTCTATCATTTATGATCTTTCATTCTATATAAAAATATCTCCTGTAAAAATTTGACGAACAAAACCTTCTTTTTCTTCTAACAATAAATATCCAAAATCATCAACTCCAATGAAACGACCTAAAATAGAACTATGAGGTAAATTAACCGTAATAATATCACCTAGACCATAAGCAAAACGACGCCAAAGTCTCATAATTTCTTCCCTTCCAGTATCTTTTCTCCAAATATCCAATATTTTTGCAATATGTTGAAAAAAAAATGGGAAAATATCCTCCAAATGAGTATCACACCCCTCTTCTCTCAACGATGTAACAAGATACGGAGTACCTAAGGGGGAATTACTAACGTTCAATCCTATTCCAATCACAATTGCTTGTAAACCACTTTTTAAATCTAAAGTCTCAATCAAAATTCCAGCAACCTTACGTTGAGAAATCAACACGTCATTCGGCCATTTTATCTTAACATCTGCCCCAACAGGAAGCACAGATGCTACAATTGAACGCATAGCAACAGCAATAGCAAATGATAAGAGCGTTATAGAATCCTTCGATACAGAATCAACCAATAATAACGAGGCATAGAGATTGCCCTCATCCGAAATCCATTTTTTCCCCCTACGACCTCGACCGGCAGTTTGACGAGAAGCAATTATCCATAAATTTCCCAAATCACCGGATAATGCACGAGTAATACATTCATCATTGGTAGAAACGATAGTATCAACGAACTCATATCGAAAGTTACAGTTTTTTTTATATTCATCAAAATCAACAAGCATTTTCAAAATAGCGAAACAACCATCCTCGTAATCCATGAATACAAAATATTTTCAATTAAGAAATAACCAACAACAAATAGAGCACATGCAGAAATAACCCATTTCAACTCTCTTGCAACAATTATGATACCTGATGTTGTCGGATCAAACCAAAGGATGCTGATCATACGCAAATAATAGTAAGCTGATATAACAGAAGAAAGTAAAGCAATTATAGTTAAAGCGTAAAATTCTTTTTTTACCGCAGCAATAAGGAGAAAATACTTACCAAAAAACCCCGCAAAAGGCGGAATACCCGCTAAAGAAAAAAGAAAAATAGTCAAGGCAGATGTCAAAAAAACATCTTGTCGCGACAAACCTGCAAGGTCAGAAATATTTTTAATGTTTTTTCTATCCTTGCAACGGAGAGATAAAATACAGGCAAAAAATCCAATCGTCATAATCAGGTAAATAACCATATACCTAATCATAGCAATAATACCAAAAGTACCAGTAGAAAAACCAATCAAAGCATACCCTGCATGACCTATCGCGGAATAGGCCATCAGACGTTTCAAATTATGCTGTTGAATAGCAACAACAGAACCCAGAACCATTGAAACAATAGAAACAAACATAAAAATATGCAATACGTCAGAAAGAATAGGCCAAAAAACACTCGTGATGCGACAAAGAGCCATCGTAACTACAAATTTAGGGACAGTTGCTAGAAAAGAAGTAACAAACATAGGGGACCCTTGATAAACATCTGGTATCCACATATGAAATGGAACTAATGCCATTTTAAAGAAAAGACCCACTAGAATAAGTACAACTCCGACAATGAGAACAAAATATTGCTGTCCAGCAAAAAAAAATGTGGCTATTTGTGAAAAATTTGTACAACCCGTAAATCCATAAATGAAAGAAATGCCATAGAGTAAAAAAGTAGAAGAAAAAACTCCTAATACAAAATACTTCAAAGCAGCTTCAATCGACAATACATTCTTGCGATTCATAGCAATAAGAACATAAAGCGCCAAAGATTGTAATTCCAATGCCATGTAGAAAGAGATCATATCATTCGCTGAAGTCATACAAAGCATACCTAAAATAGCCATCAAAATAATTACAGGAAACTCGAAATGACTAAAAGGTTTCAAATGAATATAGCGGAACATCTCTACGAAAATTACAATGCTACTTAATAAAATAATATACTTTACAAAAGTTGAAAAGCGATCCGCAATATACAATCCCCCAAGCCCTATCCCCTCATAAGGCATAATAAGAAGAGAGATAAAAGCAGCTATCAGCAACAATATTGGAAAAAAAACCAAGTGAAAAGAATTTTTACGCCGCGAAAACACACCCATTAAAAGAAGGAAAAGAATGCCAGAAGCAATAATTATCTCAGGGATACAAAGACGAAAATCATTTATAAAACTTATAGGAATCATGATAATAGTTCCGTTTTCTCTATCTATTTATAGAAATACCGTTTCCTGTTTTCGATAAATAATTATCAACTACAGAAGAAATAGGAAAAGCAACAGTATTTAAAATCGGCATAGGATATATGCCAAAAAGAACTGTTAATACAGCAATTGGATATATTATATAACGCTCTCGTAATGACAAATCTTTTAAATTCTTCACTTCTTCACTTTTTGATACACCAAACACAACCTTACGATAAAGCCATAAAGAGTATAATGCAGACAATACAACACCAAAACATGCAAAAACAGCAAGCATATTATTATATTGGAAAATAGACATAATAACTAAAAATTCTCCGATAAAACCGGATGTACCAGGAAGACCTAAATTAGCCATGGTAAATATCATCATTACTACTGCATATCTTGGCATATTATTCACTAACCCACCATAAGCGAAAATATCACGCGTATGCATACGATCATAAATCATTCCAACACAAAAAAACAAAGCACTAGATACAAGTCCATGGGAAAACATTTGAAACATTGCCCCTTCAACACCGCTCTTTATCCCTGAAAATATACCAATTGTCACATACCCCATATGAGCTATTGAAGAATATGCTATAAGCTTTTTTATATCTGTTTGCACCATTGAAATGAGAGAAGCGTATATTATGGCTATTACGGAGAGAAAAAAGATTACCGGAGAAAAATATTGAGAAGCTAAAGGGAAAAGAGGTAATAGAAATCTAATCAAACCATAACCACCCATTTTAAGCATAATACCAGCTAAAAATACTGAACCAGCAGTTGGCGCTTGTACATGAGCACTAGGCAACCAAGTATGAAAAGGAAACATCGGAATTTTTATCGCAAAAGAAAAGAAAAAAGCCAACCACATCCAACACTGCGTATGGAATGGAAAACTACTACTTGCATAAAGACTAATAATACTGCTGGTCTTTTTGTCCCAACACATAAATATAATGGCAGAGAGCATAAGAACAGAACCAAAAAATGTATAAAGAAAAAACTTATACGCTGCGTAAACACGCTCGTTTCCTCCCCACACACCTATAATAATAAATAGGGGAATTAAACTGGCTTCAAAAAATATGTAAAACAACAACATATCTAATGATAAAAAAGAACCTATGGTCATGGATTCAAGGATAAGAAAAGCAATCATGTACTCCTTGAAATTCCCTTGAATAGATCTCCAACTCGACAAAATGCAAAAAGGAGTAAGAAAAGCAGTAAGAACTACAAAAATAATTGATATCCCATCAACACCAAGATGATAACTGCAAAAATAATCAATCCAATGATAATATTCTATCATTTGGAAGCCACTATTCCCCTTATCGAATAGAGCCCAAATAAATAAGGACAAAATAAAATTTATAGTGCTTATCCCTAAAGCAATACCGAAAAAAGAACGGCGACCATATCCCAAATAACAAGAGCATAAAATAAGAAATACTCCTAGGAATGGCATAAAAGTTATAATTGAAAGAAGAGGCAAATTCATTAAATATTTCCCTGCAAAAGCATTGCGATAATTAAGATAGAAATTCCTACTAAAATAGAAAACGCATAATGATATAGATATCCAGTTTGCAAACGACTTGAACAATAAGAACAATAGCGTATGCAGGCTGCAATGCCATTTGGACCATACTTATCTATTGATAAGTCAATGTATTTCCATAATATTTTGGCCAAACTAACTGTTGGGCGAACCAATAAAAAATCATAAATACGATCAAAATACCAAGAATTTTGAAGAAAATGATAGAAAAAAGAAAACTTCTTTGATAAAAAATTCGGGAAATATGGGAAAACAATATACATTAAAAAAGCAATAAAAAAACCAATATAAAACACTATAGAAGAAGAATACTCTACCCATATCGGTATTTCATGAAATCTTTCCAATATCTTATCAGAAGAAGAAGAGAAAATTGCCCCCTTCCAAAAGGAAGCATATGCACTACCAAAAAAGAAATCATGAAAAATAAATCCGAAGAATATCGCACCTATCGCTAAAATAAAAAGAGGAATTTGCATCACCAATGGACATTCATGAATCTTATGAAGAATTTTTTTATCCACTCGAACTTTCCCAAAAAAAGTCAAAAAGATTAATCTCCATGAATAAAAACTGGTTAAAAACGCTGCAAATAAAAGAAGATAAAAAACAAATAAAAAATGCGAAGAAAGATACGATATTTCCAAAATCATATCTTTAGAAAAAAAACCAGAAAGACCGATGCTTGTGGTTGGAATCCCGAATCCTGTCAACGCTAAGGTCCCAACAATCATCATCAAACACGTTCTAGGCAAATGCGCATATAACCCGCCCATACGACGCATATCCTGTTCTCCAGAAACTGCATGTATCACCGAACCAGATCCAAGAAAAAGAAGCGCTTTAAAAAATGCATGCGTGAACAGATGAAAAATAGCGGCACCATAGGCCCCACATCCTAAAGCAACAAACATATAACCCAACTGCGAACAAGTAGAATAGGCAATCACACGCTTGATATCATTTTGAACAAGAGCAACTGTTGCAGCAAAAAAAGCCGTAATAGACCCTATAACAACTATACAATCTAACATAAAAGGAGAAAGCGCAAAAAGCGGAGACATTCTCGCTACCAAAAAAACTCCTGCTGTTACCATTGTAGCTGCATGAATAAGAGCAGAAACCGGAGTCGGGCCTTCCATAGCATCGGGGAGCCATACATGCAATAAAAATTGAGCAGATTTTCCCATAGCCCCTAAAAATAACAAGAAACAAATGATCGTAATAGAATCATGCGGATGTATCTCTGTTCCGAAGAAAGAAAGATTTCTATGCGAAATCGTACCTTCGCCTACATAATTTCCAAGTTTCCAGTAGTTAGAAGCACTTTGAAAAACAACATCAAAATCCACCGAATAGAAAAGATAAATTATCGCAGAAATTGCAAGAATAAGACCTAAATCTCCTATTCTATTGACAACAAAAGCCTTCATTGAAGCCTTGAGGGCAGATTCCTTAAACGACCAAAAACCAATAAGCAAATAGGATGCTAGACCAACCCCTTCCCAACCAAAAAACATTTGTAAAAAGTTATCGGAAGAAACCAGCACAAGCATTGCAAAGGTAAAAAAAGATAGATAAGAAAAAAAAAGCGTCGGCGATGTGGATCATCATGCATATAACCGATAGAATATACATGGACAACTGCAGAAATAGAATTGATTACCACAAACATAACGGACGAAAGAGTATCAATACGCAAACCCCAAGATATATTCAAACCATTAGATGTGATCCAAGGAAATATTTCGTGTTTCACGACTTGAGAATCGTGCCCAAAACCTATTTGACACAACACAATCCAAGATAAAAATGCTGCTATTGCCATCAATATAGAGGTCAAAGTATCAGAAAAACCTTTCCTCATCAAGCAACCGAAAAAACCAGAAAAAATGGCTCCTATGAGAGGAAGAAAAACTATAACTTCGTAAATCATAGCTATGAATCAACCTTTCATTTGATTAAAATCATCAACAGAAATTAAACCACGATTCCTATAAAAAACAACCAAAATAGCAAGTCCTATAGAAGTTTCGGCAGCCGCAACTAACAAAATAAATAAAGAGAATATTTGACCAGAAATATCCTGCATATAGGAAGAAAACGCAATCATATTTAAATTAACCGCTAAAAGCATCAGCTCCATCGACATCAATATCATGATAACACTTTTACGATTAAAAAAAACTCCAGAAACACCAGTAATAAATATAACAGCTGATACAATAAGATAATGAGAAAGAGCTATGTTCATCTTAAATACCTTCCCCTGATTTCACTTTAACCATTACGATAGAGTTCTCAGGACTACTCTCTAATTGCTTAGAAATATCCTGTCTTTTAACACCTCGACGAGAGTGTAGCATGAGAACAATGACGCCAATCATAGACAACAATAAAATAAATCCAGATATTTCTAAAGGATAAGCATATTTCGTATATAAAAATTCGCCAATATTCTCTACGTTATTTCCCTTAAAAGCCAATCTAGAAAAGTCAGATTCAGATCTAAAAACTAAAAAATTACTTGCACATATAATCAATTCAGCCGCTAAAATTCCTATAAAAAAAGACCCTAAAAATCTACGTTTTTGTTTCGTCTCTGCTTTTACAACATCAATATCAAGCATCATAATAATAAAAAGAAAGAAAACAATGACAGCTCCTACATAGACAATTAGAGTAATCATTGCTATAAATTCCGCCCCCAAAAGAAGAAAGAGACCCGCAGAATTAACAAACGCAAAAATCAAGGAAAAAACTGAATATATGGGATTACGTGCTATAACAACTAAAAATGCAGAAATAATGGTCATAAAGGAAAACAGATAAAAAAACAAAGAATGCATAACCATCTTCACATACCCTCAAAATATCACTGGAAAGAACAATCGCAATTATTCAAATGCACAAAAAACCATAATTGATATTATCGATAAGGAGAATCAATCATAATATTGCGAACAATTTCACTTTCCCATCTATCACCATTATTGAGAAGACGCTCTTTGTCATAATAAAGCTCCTTACGAGTTTCCGTTGCAAATTCAAAATTAGGTCCCTCAACAATAGCATCAACTGGACAAGCCTCTTGACATAAACCACAATAAATACACTTTATCATATCTATATCATAACGCACGGTTCGACGTGTACCATCATTACGACGAGGCCCTGATTCTATCGTAATAGCCTGAGCAGGACAAACTGCCTCACATAACTTACATGCTATACACCGTTCCTCTCCATTAGGATAACGACGAAGGGCGTGCTCCCCTCTAAAACGAGGACTTGTCATACTTTTTTCAAAAGGATAATTAATCGTAACTTTAGCCTTTAACAAATACCGCATACACAGAAAAAACGCTGAAACAAACTCTTTCAGAAAAAGAAAGCTAATATTAAACCGAAAATTCCTCATCATAATCCCTTTCCCTTTATCTTAATAGATTGCAATCTTGAGGAAAAAAGAAACAAGCAAAACCATTGCAAGCGATAAAGGAAGAAAAACCTTCCATCCTAATCGCATTAATTGATCATAACGATAACGTGGCACAAACGCTTTCACCATGGCAACCATGAAAAATAATCCTAAAGTTTTAAAAAAAAGCCAAAAAAAGCCAGGAATATATCTGAAGAATGGAATATCCACTGGAGGCAACCAACCTCCTAAAAATAAAATACTCGTCAAAGAACACATGAGAATAATAGTTGAATATTCTGCAAGCATAAATAACAAATAAGGAGTGGAACTATATTCTACCATATATCCAGCTACTAACTCCGATTCCGCTTCTGACAAATCAAAAGGAGGACGATTGGTTTCTGCAAGAAGAGAAACAAAAAAAACAATAAACATTGGGAAAATAGCCAACCAGTACCAATCAAGAATTGAAGAAGGAAAACCTAAAAATGTCCCTATACCATGCTTTTGAGCATTGACAATATCGGTAAGATTAAGTGAACCAGCACATAATAAAACTGTTACTATAACCAAACCAATAGAAACTTCATAGGAAATCATCTGCGCCGCAGAACGCAACGCACCAAGAAATGCGTATTTCGAATTTGAAGCCCATCCCCCTATAATAATCCCATAAACTTCAAGAGAAGAAATAGCCATAATATAGAGTATTCCAACATTAATATCTGCAATGACCCAACCCTCAGCAATAGGCATAACAGCCCACGCAGACAAAGATAAAACCGCCGAAATAATTGGTGCTAAAAGAAATAAAAACTTATTAGAATTCCTCGGAATAACTGGTTCTTTAAGCAAAAATTTTAAAAAATCAGCAAAAGATTGTAACAACCCCCAAGGACCCACCACATTAGGACCACGACGCAACTGAACTGCCGCCCAAATCTTGCGATCCATCAGCAAAATATACGCAATAAAAATCAACAAACAAACCAAAAAAACAATTGATTTGATTGTCATGAATAATATCGGCACCAAAAAATCTTCTGCGAAGGAAGACATCATTCTAATCCCTTTGCACTATCGAAAATTCCTTTTTCACATTTTTTTGCAGCAAGAGAACATTGAGCCATAGTAGATGATGCTCTTGCTATAGAATTTGCTAAATAAAAATTCTCTATTGTTGAAAAAAAAGTTCTTGTCTGCATTTTTCCTACTTTTTTAGCTAAAGCATAAATACCATCTACAGGAGAAGGAATTATTGTATCTAATTGCATAAAGTGCGGATAATGAGAATATAAATGAGATCGCAATTGCGATAAAGAATTGAAAGGAAGACTACATTTCAATTCATCAGCAATAGCACAAATGATTGCCCAATCTTCTTTTGCCTCACCTGGAGGGAAAATAGCACGCATTCCCATTTGCACCCTTCCCTCCGTATTAACCCATAAACCTGATTTTTCTGTATATGCAGATCCAGGGAATATAACATCCGCAAATTGAGCCCCTTTATCACCATGCGAACCTATATATATAGTCAAAGCTTTCTTGTTATAAAAATCTAATTCATCTGCTCCCAACAAAAAGACAACGTCAGTTTTATCGAGAATATTCGTTGCATTGATATTATCATCAGAAGGAACAAAACCTAAATCCAAGGCTCCAACACGCGAGGCAACTGTATGTAAAACTGCCAAACCATTCCATAAATCGCTTATTCCCCCAATATCAATAACTAATTTCGCAATATTAGCCATTACTGCCGAACTATCAGAATCCTTAAGTGCTCCTT
This sequence comes from Candidatus Liberibacter africanus PTSAPSY, assembly GCF_001021085.1. Lineage (NCBI taxonomy): Bacteria > Pseudomonadati > Pseudomonadota > Alphaproteobacteria > Hyphomicrobiales > Rhizobiaceae > Liberibacter > Candidatus Liberibacter africanus. The sequence goes on from NZ_CP004021.1 coordinate 148,834, forward strand.
GACCTACTATAATCAAAGGACGAGAAGCTTCTTGCAAATTATTGAAAAAAGGATCTTTACCCGAGACAAGATCTTCTAAAGCTTTGCTTCCAACACCTAAATGTTGATATTTGTAGCGCAATTCTCCAACATCTCCAATAACAGCAATAGGACAATCACCGCGTTGCCAACGTTTACGAATACGTGCATTCAAAACAGCGGCTTCTAAACGAGGATTAGAACCAACAATCAATATCGCATCAGCCTCATCTATCCCCTGAATAGTCGGATTAAAAATATAACTAGCACGACCATATGAAGGATCAAGATACCCATCATTTTGTCGGCAATCAAAATTATCACAACCTAGAGATTGCATCAATAACTTAAGCGCATATATCTCTTCTACAGAAGAAAAATCTCCTACAACAGCCCCTAACTTCACCCCAGGAGACAAAACATATGACTTAACTGTCTGCAAAGCATGATCCCAACTAACAGGCTTTAAACGCCCATTGATACGCACATAAGGGCGATCTAAACGCTGAACCTTAAGACCATCCCAAACAAAACGAGTTTTATCTGATATCCATTCTTCATTGATTGATTCATTTACACGAGGAAGAATTCTCATAACTTCACAACCACGTGAATCAATTCTAATTGCAGAGCCAAGAGCATCCATTACATCTACACTATCGGTTTTAACTAATTCCCATGAACGACCTGTAAAAGCAAATGGTTTCGAAGTCAGAGCACCAACAGGACAAAGATCAATAATGTTACCCTGCATTTCAGACGTCAAAGATTGTTCAAGATAAGTAGTAATTTCAGCATCTTCGCCTCTTCCTATCAAACCTAGCTCTGGTATCCCTGCAACTTCAGTGATAAAACGAACGCAACGCGTACAATGTATACAACGATTCATCACTGTTTTTACTAAAGGACCTATGAATTTATCTTCAACAGCTCTCTTTTCCTCACAATAACGGGAAGATCCAAAACCAAAAGACACAGCCTGATCCTGTAAATCACACTCCCCCCCCTGATCACATATAGGACAGTCAAGTGGATGGTTAATAAGGAGAAACTCCATAACACCTGCACGAGCCTTTTTCACCATAGGAGACTTAGTGAAAATCTCAGGCAATTCACCGTTAGGCCCAGCACGCAAATCAAAGACATTCATCGCACAAGAAGCTTGCGGCTTAGACGCAATACCCTTAATCTCCACCAAACACATCCGACAATTCCCTGCGACAGACAATCTTTCGTGAAAACAAAAACGAGGAATTTCAGCGCCGGCAAATTCACAAGCTTGAAGAAGAGTAAAATCTCTAGGAACTTCAACCTCTATACCATCAACTTTTAACTTCATCATCATTTGCATAAACCACTTGTTAAATGACCTTTATTGTACTGATCAATACGCTCTTCAATTACAGGTCTAAAATGCTTTATTAATCCTTGTATCGGCCACGCTGCCGCATCACCAAGAGCACAAATTGTACGCCCCTCTATATTCTTACTAACTTCAAAAAGCATATCAATTTCACGCTTTTGAGCTATACCTTTAACCATGCGCTCCATTACTCGCATCATCCATCCAGTACCTTCACGACAAGGTGTGCATTGACCACAACTCTCATGTTTATAAAACACAGATAAACGCCATATCGCCTTAATAATATCTGTAGACCGATCCATTACTATGACAGCCGCAGTTCCCAATCCTGATCCCATCTCTCTCAGACTATCATAATCCATAATAGCACCTCTTATCTGATCGCCTGGAATACATGGAACAGAAGAACCACCTGGAATAACCGCTAAAAGGTTATCCCATCCACCCCTAATACCACCACAATGCCTTTCAATTAATTCATCAAAAGTAATAGACATAGATTCTTCAACAGTACATGGATAATTCACATGACCCGAAATAGAAAAAAGCTTTGTACCCCTATTATTTTCTCGACCGAATCCAGAATACCAACTTGCACCACGTCGTAAAATAGTCGGAACTACCGCAATAGATTCAACATTGTTCACTGTAGTAGGGCAACCATATAAACCTACATTAGCAGGGAAAGGAGGCTTAAGACGAGGTTGTCCTTTCTTCCCCTCCAGACTTTCAAGTAAAGCAGTTTCTTCACCACAAATATACGCTCCAGCACCATGATGTACAATAATATCAACATCATAGCCAAGTATACTATTCGAACCAAGAAGACCTTTAGCATAACATTCATCTACTGCAGTCTGCAAAGATTCACGTTCCCTTATAAATTCCCCACGAACGTATATAAAAGCACAATGCGCTCCTATAGCAAAAGAAGCAATGATACATCCCTCAATCAACGTGTGCGGTTCATGCCGCATGATATCACGATCTTTACAAGTTCCTGGCTCTGATTCATCAGCGTTCACAACAAGATAATGAGGACGATCAGAACATACTTTCGGCATAAAAGACCACTTCATTCCTGTTGAAAAACCAGCGCCACCACGTCCGCGCAAACCAGATGCTTTTATTTCATTAATAATCCAATCACGACCCTTTTCTAAAATCTTATCAGTATTATCCCAATGCCCCCTGCTCATAGAATCGCTAAGAGACTTTCCCTGTAAACCATACAAGTTGGTAAAAACACGATCTTGATCTTTTAACATATTCAAACTTTCTATAATTCTTTTTACAAAGAATTAGTTCACAGATCTTCAACTAATTTATATATCTATCCATTCCGCCACTTCACATTCCATAAGCAATACAAGCGCAAAATCAAAAACAACTCTTTTGAAGAAATTTCTTCAAAACCATCTAAAATATTCAAAAAAACAAACTCTTAAGAGAAGATTTCCTTCCCCTTTTTCCCCTTATCTACTTTTTTATTATTATTATTCCCCAAAAGTGATGTTAATCCTCCTGCAGGAGCAGAACTTATTCGGTCAATTTGAGGACCAGGACGTATAGTATCACCTTGTCCAGAAGAAAAAGCATCAATAATTTCTTCTAAACGCAATGGAGTTAAATCTTCATAGGTATCCTTCCCTATCATAACCATTGGCGCATTAACACAAGCACCCTGACATTCAACCTCTTCCCATGAAAGAGTTCCCTCTGAATTTCTGTGCAACGGTTGTTGATGAATTTTATTGCGACAAACCTGGATCAAGTCTTCACATCCCCGCAACATACAAGGAGTAGTTCCACAAACCTGAACATGAGCGAGCGTTCCTATTGGAGACAATTGAAATTGCGTATAAAAAGTTACAATTTCAAGAACACGGATATATACCATATTCAGCATATCAGCAACCACTTCAATCGCTGCACGACTGATCCAACCTTCTTGTTCTTGAGCGCGCATCAACAACGGAATAACCGCAGATTGACAACGTGATGCAGGATATTTACTTATAATTTCATTGGCCCAAACAATATTTTCTTCACTAAATGAAAAAGAAGAGGGTTGAAATTTTTCTTCTGCTAATCGACGAATAGACATATTCTTTCATACCTTTATCAAATTGTATAAAAATAAAAAATTTACACCGATAAAAATTTATCTATCAACCTCACCAAAAACAATATCCAAGGATCCTAAAATCGCCGATACATCTGCCAATTGATGACCTTTACATAAAAATTCTATAGCCTGAAGATGAGCATATCCAGGTGCACGAATCTTACACCGATAAGGCTTGTTACTACCATCAGAAACTAAATAAACTCCAAATTCTCCTTTAGGAGCCTCTACAGCAGCATAAACATCACCAACCGGAACATGATATCCCTCAGTATAAAGCTTAAAATGATTAATCAATGCTTCCATAGAACGTTTCATATCCGCTCTCTTGGGAGGGACAATCTTAGAATCACAAGCAGATACTGGACCTACTCTATTCTCTCCAAGCAATCGATTGACACATTGCCGTATGATTTTCACAGATTCACGCATTTCCATCATACGAACTAGATAGCGATCATAACAATCCCCATTTTTCCCAATCGGAATATCAAAATCCATCTCTGAATAACACTCATATGGTTGAGATTTACGCAAATCCCAAGGAGCACCAGATCCACGAATCATAACACCTGAAAATCCCCACCTCCATGCATCTTCAAGCTTAACAGAACCGATATGAACATTACGCTGTTTAAAAATACGATTCTCAGTTAAAAGATCACTAATATCATCAAGAGCCGACGGAAAAGAATCACACCAACAACCAATATCATCTACTAATACAGGCGGAATATCCTGATGCACTCCACCAGGACGAAAATACGCTGCATGCATACGTGATCCTGAAGCACGTTCGTAAAAAACCATAAGTTTTTCTCGTTCTTCAAATCCCCATAAAGGAGGAGTCAACGCCCCAACATCCATAGCCTGCGTAGTAACATTCAACAAATGAGAAAGAATACGCCCAATTTCAGAATAAAGAACACGAATTAATTGTCCCCGAATTGGAATTTCAATACCAAGAAGCCTTTCTACTGCCAAAACATATGCATGTTCTTGATTCATCGGAGCGACATAATCCAAACGATCAAAATATGGAACCGCTTGCAAAAAAGTCTTTGTCTCAATAAGCTTTTCTGTCCCCCTATGCAACAATCCAATATGCGGATCAACACGCTCTACAACCTCACCATCAAGCTCAAGAATAAGCCGCAAAACTCCATGCGCCGCAGGATGCTGTGGACCAAAATTTATAGTAAAACCATGAGCCTTCTTGCTACCCATCTATGTGGACTCCATCCCATAAAACCAATAAAATACATAGGAATACTCTTCTAAGGTACATTATTCTCCGAATCTTCTTTAGAAAACAAAGGGTTTAACCCTCCCAAGGAGACAAAAAATCATAATCGCGGTGTTCTTGCATCAATTCTACAGGGCTATAAACAACCTTTTTAGCATCATTGTCATAACGCAATTCCACAAAGCCAGTCACTGGAAAATCCTTGCGCAGAGGATGACCTTCAAAACCATAATCTGTTAAAATACGTCGCAAATCAGGATGACCTTTAAAGTGAATACCATACATATCCCACACTTCACGCTCAAACCAATCTGCTCCAGGATAAACACCTGTTATAGAAGGAACATGCTCTCCTTCAGCAACCTCCACTTTCACTCGTATACGACGATTATAGGTTGGCGATAAAAAATGATAAACCACTTCAAAACGACTAGGACGACTTAAAAAGTCTACACCACACAAATCCACAATATTTACAAAACAGCAATTCGGATCATCTCGCAGAAAAATACAAAGCGAAACTAGATCATCGCAACCAACATGAAGACACAATTCTCCTACTGAATTAACGGCGAATTTCACAGAACAACCAAAAGTATCAACTATGTAATTGCCAAAACATTCAATTTTCTTAACCACACTATTGCCTTTTAACGATTGATATTTCCAACACGACGAATTTTCTTTTGCAACAAAAGAATCCCATAAATAAGGGCTTCTGCAGTAGGAGGACAACCAGGAACATAAATATCCACAGGAACAATACGATCACATCCTCGCACAACAGAATAGGAATAATGATAATACCCTCCTCCATTAGCACAAGAACCCATCGAAATAACATAACGAGGCTCAGGCATTTGATCATATACTCTACGAAGAGCCGGAGCCATCTTATTAGTCAAGGTACCAGCAACAATCATAACATCTGATTGACGTGGCGAAGCACGCGGCGCAAAACCAAATCGTTCCAAATCATACCGAGGCATAGAAGCTTGCATCATCTCAACCGCACAACACGCTAATCCAAATGTCATCCACATTAATGAACCAGTACGCGCCCAAGTAGCCAACTGATCAGCAGATGTAACAAGAAAACCTTTATGCATTAACTCATTGCCGATCCCGACAAACTCCGCCTCTCTCTTCTCTAGTGAATCAGGATTATGATCAAAAACAATCTTACGATCAATCTTTTTCAATCCCATTCTAAAGCCCCTTTTTTCCATTCATAAATGAAACCAATAATTAAAATCCCTAGAAATACCATCATCGATCCAAAACCCAACCAACTAATTTTTTTGAAATAAACTGCCCAAGGAAATAAAAAAGCAATTTCTAGATCAAAAATAATAAATAACACAGATACTAAACAAAATCGAATGTCGAACTTTACACGTGCATCATCAAAAGGATCAAATCCACACTCGTAAGTTGATAATTTTTCTGGATCAGGAGATTTAAAAGCAACAATAAAAGGAGAAACCATAAGAGCAACAACTATTGCTGCTGCAATCGCTATAAAGACTATAATAGGCGTATAAGAAGCCAAGAGACACTCCATATTGATTAATTTCCACTGCCAAGGCAAATACCACCGATACTAAACGTAATCATTCTCGCAGTAATCCAATAACATTATATTAAAAAGAAAAATAATACGAAATAATCATCACACATGGCGCGAGTGACGGGGCTCGAACCCGTGACCTCCGGCGTGACAGGCCGGCGCTCTAACCAACTGAGCTACACCCGCTGTTAACGGCAATATCAATAATCAAAAAGACATTTTTGCCACTTACAACAAAAATAATCCCTAGAACCTATCTACTACAAAAACAATAGAAAACACAATTAAAATAAATGAATCAAAGAAAAATAATCCGAATAAAAGCATCAAAACTTTACTACATAACAAATGCTATTGCAATCTTCAAACATAGTAAAATAATTTATTTATAAGGAAAATGATATGCATTGCTTATCAACAAAAAAATCCAAAATTTATTTTTTTTTATTTGCGAACATTGAAAAATTATTGTATCACAACATAAATGCATGGGGGCGATTAGCTCAGTGGTAGAGCGCCTCGTTTACACCGAGGATGTCGGGAGTTCGACTCTCTCATCGCCCACCATAAAAAGTTTTTTCAGCATAAGATGTTGATTTATTTATTGTTTCTTTTCATATCTAACAAACACCTAAGTGCAAGATATGAGATAATAAAGACATAAAAGACGTTCTTATTTTAAGAAGAACAGTTATTTTTTATTCTTGATAGTTTAAATATTTTAAAATAAAAAATTTAACTAAGATCGTATCCCCACTATCAAAGAAGATAGCCAGGGAAATTCCAAAACATATATCCTTTTTTCGAAAATATTACATTATCAATAACAATAAATGAAATGAGTCAATGCCAACAAATATCCTAGAAAAATAAATCTATAAGGGCGCCCTATCTAAAGATTTATAAAAAATTTATTTACCAATATAACGCCAAATACTAGGATTTTTAAAATTTTTTCACGATACCGCGACCAGAAAAATTCCAACCACATTACTTTATAAAAAAAGAAGGAGACTCCAATAGTCCCCTTCTTCCATAGGCTAGTATATAAAACAGTACGAAAATGATTTACATCATATCCATACCACCCATACCTCCCATACCGCCCATGCCACCCATGCCACCCATGCCACCTGCAGGCATTTGAGGAGCTGTTGTTTCATCTTTTGGAAGATCAACAACAACCGCCTCAGTAATTAAGAGCATAGACGAAACAGATGCAGCAAACTGCAGAGCATTACGCACAACTTTCACAGGATCAATGATACCCATTTGGAACATATCACCAAAAACTCCAGTCTGAGCATTATACCCATAATTCACATTTTTGTTTTCCTGTATTTTGCTGACAATAAGCGCAGCTTCATCCCCAGCATTTTCAATAATTTGACGACACGGAGCAGAAAGAGTCTTGCGAATAATTTCTATACCAGCAGCCTGATCTTCATTATCCCCTTTAACAGACAACGCTTGAGCAGCACGGACAAGAGCAAGCCCTCCACCTGCAACAATACCTTCATCAGATGCAGCACGTGTAGCATCAAGGGAATCCTGATAACGATCTTTTTTCTCACTCAATGCCGATTCAGTCACATCTCCAACTTCTATGACAGCAACACCACCAGCCAACTTAGCTAAGCGTTCTTTAAGCTTATCACGATCATAATCAGACTTAGTTTCTTCAATAGATCTTTGAATTTCACCAACACGAGATTTAACTTTTTCCGGATCACCATTTCCACCAACAATTGTTGTCTCATCTTTAGTCATAACAATCTTTTTAGCAGAACCTAAATCAGCAATTGTGGCTTTTTCAAGCTTAAGACCAACTTCATCAGAAATCACAGTAGCACCAACCAAAACAGCAATATCTTGAAGAATTGCCTTGCGACGATCACCAAAAGCAGGTGTTTTCGTTCCAAGAACCGCTAAATTACAACGCAATCTATTAACAACAAGAGTTGCAAGCGCATCACCTTCTATATCTTCAGCAATAATGCATAGAGGACGACCCGACTGAGCCACACTTTCCAGCAACGGAAGCAACGGTTGCAACGCTGATATCTTCTTATCGTAAAGCAAGATATAAGGATTTTCAGCCTCAGCCGCCATTCTTTCTGAATTAGTTACAAAATAAGGAGATATATAACCCCGATCAAACTGCATACCCTTAACAACTTTAACTTCAGTAGTTGCGGTTTTTGCTTGATCAATGGTGATAATTCCATGCGGACCTATTTTCTCCATTGCATGAGCAATTTTTTCACCAATCTCTTTATCACCATTGGCAGAAATAGTCGCTACTTGAATAATTTCTTCACGACTTTCAACTTTCTTATGATTTACTTTAAGATAATCTACAACTTCTTGAACAGCGAGATTAATACCACGTCTTATATCCATCGGATTAAGACCAGCTGCAACATATTTACGACCTTCATTAATAATTGCCTGAGCAAGGCAAGTTGCAGTAGTTGTTCCATCTCCTGAATTATCTTCCGCATTAGTCGCCACATCTCGTATCATACGAGCACCGACTTCATGAAAATGATTTTTAAAACTTATACTCTTCGCAACACTCACACCATCCTTAGTAACACGAGGCGCACCGAAAGAGTTGGCAATTATAACACAACGCCCCTTAGGACCAAGAGTACACTTAACAGCATCGGCAAGCATATTAACACCGTATGCAATACTATCACGAGCATTCATACCCAACTTAATATCTTTAGCAGCCATAGATTAAAACTCCCTGATTCTACGAAATCAAATCATATAAAGGGATCAAAATGACCCCCATCATATTTTAATATTACTTATCTTTACTTATCTTTGTTTTTTTACTTGTCTTCAACTACGACACCTATAATATCCGATTCTTGCATTACTAGATATTCTTCGTCGCCCCCAAGCTTAATTTCTGTTCCAGACCATTTTCCAAACAGAACAACATCGCCTGGATTGACTTCAGGTTCTATTACTTTTCCTGTTTGATCTAAAACACCAGCACCAACCCATACGACCTCTCCGCCACAAGCAGAAGGTTTTTCAGAGACGGTATCAGGTATTATAAGACCGCTTTCTGTCATTGTTTCACATTGAACACGGCGCACAACCACACGACCTCTTGACGGACGAAAACAGCGCTTACCCACCATATATAAACTCCCCATTTAACAACAAAAAAACAAAAACGAAACCGAAAACACTTATAAAAATAACTTTCTGTTATTGCATCACTCTCATCAACACGATCGCTAGCAATAAATATTTAGGAACAAACCTTTACGAAGTCAAGGGTATGAACGAATTCATTGCATAATTAAATATCATTACAGAATAAATTGACAAATAATATCGTAAACTGAATATCTATGTATTATTATAAATAGACTTAAACACAAAAGGAATGCACATGACGAAAGAAATAGCATCCCTATGCGCAATTTTATCATCTTATGATGTTATTCTCTGTGATGTGTGGGGAGTGATTCATAATGGGAAAAGTTTTTTTTCTAGTAGCATTTCTGCCCTAGAAAAAGCACGCACAAATGGCTTGAAAGTGATATTATTCACGAACTCTCCACGTCCATCCTCAAGCGTGATATCTCAAATAAAATCACTCGGACCCCTTCCTCAATTCTGGGATGATATTATCTCCTCTGGAGACTTAACTTATCATCTTTTTAAAGAGGAATCACGAGATATATTTTTCATAGGACCCGAAAAAGATTATGCCCTACTTGAAACACTTGATGTTAACATAGTCAGTGAAAAGTCTGCAAAAACAATATTATGCACCGGACTATACAACGATGAAACAGAACATCCTGAAGATTACCATATACTTTTAGAGAGCTTTGCTTCACGCAACATTCCTTTTATTTGCGCTAATCCCGATATTTTCGCCAACCGTGGTAACAAAGTGATTCCTTGTGCTGGAGCATTAGCTCTTATTTATCAAAAACTTAATGGAATAGTTAAAATGATAGGGAAACCCCATTTTCCTATTTACGAAATGGCATTTAAAAAAATATCTACTTTATGTAATTCATTGGATAAAAAACGCATACTAGCCATAGGAGATGGTATAGAAACCGACATAAAAGGCGCTCTGCAATCTGGCATAGATGCACTATACGTCAGCGACGGTATACATAAACATGAATACATGTGCAATAATATTATTAAAGAAGAAATGATACAAAATTTCTTTGCAAAAAGAAAACTATATCCCCATTGGTGGATTCGGAAACTAATCTAAAGAAGGGCAATTATGCACGTTTTCCATAATATTGAAATTAATCAAGCACTGCCAAACCACTTAAAAGGCGGAGTAGTTGCCATCGGAAATTTCGATGGAATACATCGTGGGCATCACCTGATACTGGAACATGCAATTAAAATATCTCATAATTCTCCTATCATCGTTCTTTCATTCAATCCTCATCCCCGTATTATTCTACAATCATCTTCTCCAATCTTTCCATTAACATCACCTTCGATTCAGGAAAAAATACTAGAAAACATGGGGTTTTCTGCATTAATTAGATATAAATTTACTTTAGAAACAGCTCATTATTCCGCCGAACAATTTATACAAAAAATATTAGTAGAATGGCTGGAAGCCAGCAAAGTAATTACAGGCACCCAATTCCGCTTTGGAAAAGATCGTTCTGGAAATGGTCACATCCTAGAAAAAAGTGGCGAGAAATACGGATTTAATACCGTCCTCATTGATGAATTGCGTGATAATAACTCTCAAGTTGTGTCTTCGAGCAATGTTAGAAGCGCATTGACACAGGGGAATATCCATAATGCCACCCACCTACTCGGATATCATTTTACCGTTGAATCAGAGGTCATCCATGGAAAAAAAATAGGACGAACTTTAGGATTTCCTACCGCTAATATGCAACTTCCACCTGAAATATTACTCAAAGAAGGAATATATGCTATCCGTTTTCGCACACAAGACCAAATATCTTATGGTGGCGTGGCAAACTTTGGCAGAAATCCAACTATAACCCCGAACGGATCTCTTTTTCTAGAGAGTTTTATTTTCGACTTTTCTAAAGAAATATATGGACAAAAATGCACTGTTTCATTTTTTGATTACTTACGTCCAGAAATCAAATTTAAAGACCTAAAAGAGCTAAAAAAACATACAGCAAAAGACGAACAAAAAACACGAAAAATCCTCGAGAATTCTCATCCATTAAGCGAAATAGATCGCATAATTTGCTTCTAAGAAGCTCATTCTTTATATTCAAACAATCTATATTCAAAAAATCACAGAACCTCTTTGTTCAAACTAATGAATTTTCCTATTCTTTAGGGATAATTGCTATTGTCTGAAAAATATGCTACCACTTGCTCTCGCTTTTTTATTCTATTGCAAAGGAATATTACTCTATGTTTTTACGCTTTTCTTGTAAAAATTTACTATTCTACACCATTGCCTTACAATGTCTAACATTACTCAGCTCTGAAAGCCTCGCTTACGAAGAACATAATGAAAAATCTCAATCAGTGAGAACACAAGAAAAATATGACCATAAAAAAAAACCAAACAATATAATTAAAAGAAAAAAGGGTAAAATCAATCACAATGCACTAAATACGCCTCATAACAAAGGTCAAAACAAAGACAAAACAAACGATATACTCGACGCATTCCCCTTGCCTGAGCCCCCTATCCAGTATTATAACGCTAGTCTCTGAGAGAAAATATCCTCAGATTCAAAATCTTACTTAATAAAATAAAGGTTTTTTTATTTTTTACGCAATGGTCTTCTGGGTTATGAGCGCCTAAAATCAAAGGCTATCATCATGCCGTTGTGATATTAAGATGTTTACTTAATTAATGCTGTACTAGACAAAAGCAACCATAATAGTTTATAATGTCACCGTTAGTGAAGAGATTCTCTGTGGGTGATTAGCTCAGTAGGTAGAGCAGCTGACTCTTAATCAGCCGGTCGCTGGTTCGAACCCTGCATCACCCACCATTTTTTTCGTACTGTTGTTTCGTGATTAATTGAAGAATATTCCCGCATACCATTCTTTTCTATGCATTATTTTTCTTCATGAACAAATTGCATCTGGGTAGAAGCGGTATCCACTTCAGAAATAATTTTTTCAACGATTTCTAAGAAAATTTTACGAACAATGCTTGAAAAAATTATATCCTTCCTTTAAAAAGTATATCCTTCCTTTCTCCTAAAGATATTTTATAATAACCACCCAACACCCATGATAAAAACCATATCTATCCATATAAAAGCATAATCATGCTGAAGATTTTTTTATTATCATTAACCAAAAATACAGTTTACTAATGTCAAATAAAATATATTCTCGATCTGGTATTGATATATAGGATTGTAAATAATAACTACTGAGAGCTCTTGCTCATGTTACTTCTTTTTACGGGAAAAAAATCATGCACGATGTTACTAATCGCAATATCCAATATACGAAAATTTATACATTTGTCTTGTTTTTTCTGTTCGGAGGAATAACCAGTTTAAATTCTATTCTTATACCAAAACTACAAAATATATTTTCTCTCACCTATCTACAAGCAATGCTTGTTGAAGCTGTTTTTTTCTCCTGTTACTTCTTCTTCTCTATTCCTTCTGGCATGTTCATTCAACGATATGGCTATATGAAGAGCATTTGCACAGGACTAGTGATTATATCATTAGGTTGCATGTTGTTCGTAATCACTACTTATATTACAACTTTTTCGATGTTTTTATCTGCTTTATACATTGTTGCAATAGGAGTTGTAATGCTTCAGGTCGCTTTGAATCCCCTTGTCTCTCTACTTGGCGATCCTAAAACAGCAGCGAGCAGACTTACTTTTGCACAATCTTTTAATTCGCTAGGAACAGTGATTTTCCCTTATGTTGGCTCCATCTTAATATTAAACAATTTTGCTGGTCCAGAAACATCCAAATTGGCCAATACCATAATAGCCAATCAAAATCATGCAGCGAAAGTTATCTCCCAAATATATTTAACACTTGCCATCTTTCTTGTCCCTATAATTTTTTTGTACTGGGGAAAACGTGACTGTTTTACGGATTACACGGCAAAGCATATAAAATTCTTCAAAACACTCAATATGTTAGCAATCCCTCGATTTGCAATGGGCACAATATGCATATTCCTTTACGTTGGCGCAGAAGTATCTATTGGTAGCATTATGGTCAATTATCTCATGCGCCAAGACACCTTATTCTTAGGCGGAGTATCGGCCGGACATCATACCGCAATATATTGGGGAAGCGCAATGATTGGACGTATTCTTGGATGTTGGATACTATACCGTTTTTCTACAGAAAAAACTCTGTCCGCATTCGCAATAACAGCATGTTCTTTGGTGATGATTTCCTCTTACACTACTGGCTTTATATCAGGATGGTCTCTCATAGCAGTTGGTTTATGCAATTCTATTATGTTTCCTACAATATTTTCTCTCGCAAATCTTAACCTCAAAGAACGCGTATCCGAAGGATCTGGCATAATATGTACCAGCATATCAGGAGGTGTTATCATTCCTTTGGTTTTTGGACATCTTATAGACATCTCAAGTATAAGAGATGCATTCTTTGTACCAGCTATTTGCTATATGATCATCGCCATATACGCCATATCATGTTTTTATAAAAAAAGTTGATTCTAGAAAAAAACAATAAACAATCATAAATTACGCACAAAAAGAGATTGTCGCATAACTTGATGGCGAAGAGGTATCATTTTCCCCAAAACATGAAGGGTACCTACACGGAAAAGATGTAAAAAAGGATATTGCGCAAACAATGATCGATTAAATAAATCTACGCCTATAATGCGCCCAAGGATATCTCCACGACGCATCGAATGATAGCGACTACCTATATCCTCAAAAGACACCTGATCGCATTGAATCATGTTCAATAAAACGATAACATCTCGCATGGACAAATTAAAACCCTGACCATATATCGGAGGCAGTACATGTGCAGCTTCTCCAACCAATACCACCCTATTCTCACCAAAACAACGTGATACCATACTTGATAATTGAAAACTTTGCACATCTGTTACCACTTCAATCTTACCAACTATGGAATAAAGGTACTGTTCAAGCCTACGCGCTATTTCATTTATAGGAAGTTTATGATAAAAATCCGCTTCTTGAGATTCCATCATCCATACTAAGCTGGAACAATTTCCCTGCAAAGGAATTTGAGTGATAGTTCCTAGAGATTTATGAAATTCTACACATAAACCATGATGAGGCATTGAATGCTTAAAATTTAAAACAAGCGCTTTTTGCGGATAGGACCAATTTTTCTCTCCACAACCCATTTGTCGACGAATAGATGAGTTTCGTCCATCACTACCAACAAGAAATTTACCAGTAATTTTTTGTCCTGTAGAAAGGGAAATCGCAATATTTTTTTCTCCTATTTGCATTTCATCTGCTAGAGCATCAAAGCAATGAATAAGAGGTTCTTGTGAAATTTTCTTTGTAAGAGCTTCAATAAATGGATAATTAGGAATATTATAGCCAAACGCATCTATTCCAATTTCAGAAGATTTGAATACAGCATCTGGAGCAGTGATAAAGCAACCTGTGATATCAACTAATTTAAAAGAGGATACAGGCTCTACAACGTGCTGAAGAGAATCCCATATATCAAGCTCTTTCAAAAAGCCAACCCCCTCATCCATAAGCATAGTCGTGCGCAAATCATGAAAACAAGATACAGGAGAAACAAGCGCCGTCAACAAACCTTTTTTGGCAGCACCAATTGCAGCAACAGAACCTGTAAGACCACTACCGATAATAATCACATCAAAATGTTTCATTAACTACACCTTTACGGAACTTCATGTCTGTGCTATTTAAAATACATCGACAAGTACTATCAATCTATTCATTGTATATATTCTGGATTATGTTGACTAGTGGGTATAAACACAATAGTAATAATATATCTGTCTTGGGCACGAGGCGGAAATATGATATAGTATATATTGCAAAGTATTAGTAATTATCCAATGATTGTAAAATGAATTATAAAAATTTTTCGTATAAACGTGTTAGTGCGTTTTCAGTGCATATTTTGACATCTCTTGGATCTTTTATTGCGTTTCTTGGTGTTACAGCAGCCTCCCAATATCGGATTGTTGATATGTTTTGGTGGCTTGGATTAGCCTTGATTATTGATGGATTTGACGGACCAATTGCACGTAAGATGCGCGTAAAAGAAGTTCTTCCTAATTGGTCTGGAGATACTCTTGATAATATTATTGATTATTTAACCTATGTCATTCTCCCAGCTTTTGCGCTATACCAAAGTAATCTGTTAGGCACTCCTGGATCATCCGTCGCCGCAGGCGTGATTGTCATATCAAGCGCTATTTATTATGCTTATACGAATATCAAGACAGAAGAAAACTTCTTTTCTGGATTTCCTGCAGTATGGAATATGGTTGTTTTTTTCCTTATAGCATTAAATGCAAGCGTTATTGTTTCAACAATAATTATTATTACATCAGTAATTCTCACATTCCTCCCCATCCATTTCTTACATCCCATCCGAGTTGTGCGACTGCGTCCTCTAAATATTTTTATGTTTTTTTGCTGGTGTGCTTTAGGATTTTATGCATTGCTATTAAATTTCCAAGTATCTCGCTTGTTCTACTTCGTTTTTAGCTTATGTGGAATTTATTTATATAGTATAGGCGCTATATTACAAATCTTCCCCAATCTTGGAAGAAAAAGAAAATCTTCATAGATTATAAAAATAGTATCATAATATCGTAAGACTACGAGTTAAAACTTTGATTGATTAAAAAAATCAACAACATGCATTAAACTTTCAAGAAGTATAACTTTTTTCACAGTTATCTTTGAATATCAGAATATCAGCCTTACTCATGAAAACAACAATTATCTTATCTAGAGTAACCTATAATATTGAAATGTATCTCAAAAAATACAAAAAATTTTTGGATAAAAAAACTATTTTTAAAATATGATTATTTTATAAACTTTTAAATGGCTGGGATGCCTGGATTCGAACCAGGGATCGCGGTACCAAAAACCACTGCCTTGCCACTTGGCTACATCCCAACATAAAAAAATACTACTAATCCCTAACCTATAGGATTAAAGCATAAATGCGTCTTCAATTATCTAATAAGGTTTTGATCCTATATCTGTCAACATATAGAAATATATATCTTACGGTATTGTGGAAAAATATTTGCATTATCCATTGTACTTTACAATACCTGCCATATTCTTCTACAAATTCCAATATATTGAAAAATAACATTTGTACCGGAGGAGTATATTATAAAAATTATAATTTGAAATAATATTTTTAATTATTTTTTCACTATCATTATAAAAAACGATTTTTTACTCTTTATATCATTATCTCAATAATTTTCTTGATTCATTCCTATGACTTATAACTCAATAGATTGGATTATTTACAATTAAAAACATCTTTATCATTTTAATTACCATTGATATTCCTACACTATGCCGAATCTCAATAAATCTAAAAAATGAACAATCCCTACTGTCTTTTTATTATCATCCACGACCATAAGAACAGAAATGTTATGTTGTTGCAAAAGCTGCATGGCAACTGTTAGAAGAGTATCCTCTAAAATAACCTTAGGATCTTTTGTCATAATATCTTCAACAGTGAGTGCATTTAAATCTCTTTGAAAATTTCTGAATATATCTCCTTCAGTCACAATACCCTTTAATCTTTGACCTTCATCAACTACAGCAACACAACCAAACCTTTTTTCAGACATAATAGGAATAGCATCTATTAAAGATGATCCCATTTTGACAAGAGGAAGTCTTATTCCATAATGCATTACCTCTGAAGCACAAACAAACAATGATCCTAATTTGCCACCTGGATGCAAAGCATGAAAATCATTTTCTGTAAAATTACGAGACTCCATAAGGGCCATAGCCAATGCATCTCCTATTGCTAATTGCATAATAGTAGAAGTGGTCGGAGCTAAACCATGCGGACATGCTTCTAACTCTTTAGGCAATTGTAAAACAATATCTGCATGACATGCTAAAACAGACTTTTGTTCCGAAGTAATAGCAATTAACGGAATAGAAAATCGACGCGCATGACATAAAATAGCTTTAATCTCATTACTTTCCCCACTCCATGATAAAGCAATAATCAAATCATCTGGCGTAATCATGCCGAGATCACCATGATTTGCTTCGGCAGCATGTACAAAAAACGAAGGGGTTCCTGTAGAAGACAATGTGGAAGCTATTTTTGAGCCAATATGACCACTTTTACCAATTCCAGTAACAACAATACGTCCTTTGATATTCTTAATGCGTTCCACAGCACTAATAAAATGAGAAGACAATGTACCTTGCAGAGATGTTTCCAAAGAACATAATCCTTTCTTCTCTGCTATAATGCTTTGAAGAGCAGATTGAATAGCTAAATTATTCATAAGAAGTGACCTTATCTAATAAAACATACCTAATGGGGGGGATATCCAATAATTTTCCTAAAAAGTTAAAAAATAATTCCACATATTAATTTTAAAATATACTATTAGCAGTATAGTAATAAATATTTACATCTTTTTACAAGAATGTTTCTTTTTCTCAATTAAAATACGAATATTTAATGCCAAAAACCTATATTAAAAAATTGCTTTTTATGATCTCCCAGACATTTTACCAAATCCTTCAATCATAGCTTCTTGAGATTCGATTTGATGAATCTGCAGATGAATTTCATGCAGGGTAGACATCAAAAAATCAGCTTTTTTTTCTTCACCCCTTGCAGTCACTTGAGCAATTTGCTTTTCAATATCTTCTTTTTGACGCGATAATAACCGAAAACGTTTGTATAACGCGAGCGCCTGTTGATAACCTTGACGCACGTCTACAATATGTGCTTCAGGAGTTGCGCTCCACAACCCAGCATCTCGAATTTGTTTATCAAGCCGTTTTAATAATTCACTAAAGCCACGTGCACAAAGCTTTTTATTTAATACTTCATGCGAAAAATCTTTTTGCACAACAAAATCACTAAATAAAAAAGTCCACATTTTCTGTAATTCTTCATTATCATAACGAATATCAGCTAATTCTTGATATTGTTCTTGCAAAATTATTGGGTGATTAATCAAAGTCAATAACAGTGCGGCTTCCCGCAAAGATGGTTTTGTGGAAAGTTTTCCTTGTACAAGAGAAGATTGCATTAATCGTTGTGAAGGCCCTTTTTGATCTTTGTATCTTGCATTTTTTTTCCAATATCGATTGTATGCAGAATGTTCTGTTATATTTTGCCGAAACAACTTATTAAGACGATCCTTAATTACTTGCATATAATAATACCGTAATTTTTGATCTTTAATATAATTAACGCAATTTTTAAGACGCACTTCTAATTCAGCACGCGCGTCAGGAGTGTCAAAGGAATAGTTTGCCGTTTCACGATTCCACAACATATCTACCAATGGCAATGATTCCATAATCAATCGTTCAAAAGCTTCCTTACCATAGGATCGAACAAAACTATCTGGATCTTCACCTCCCGACAATAAAATAAAACTAACTCTATTCCCAGGGATTAAATGATTTAAGACAAGATCAATAGCGTTATAGGCTGCACGCAAACCAGGATCATCACCATCAAAACATAATACTACACGAGAAGATAACTTCCATAGAAGACGTAACTGATATTCTGTTAAAGCTGTACCAAGAGAAGAAACAACATTTTGTATTCCAGCTTGATGCAAAGAAATGACATCCACATATCCCTCTACAAGCACAATGAAAGAAGAGGTCTTTCTTTGCATATCCTGTCTTGTTGATTTTTGAATATAATTAAGAGCCCCAAAAAAATTATAAAGATTCTTTCCTTTATGAAAAAGAATTGTTTCTGGTGAATTAAGATATTTAACATTATCCCCTTTTGAAAGAGCACGCCCTCCAAAAGCAATAACTTTCCCTCTAGAAGAAAATATGGGGAAAATAAGACGATTGCGAAATCTATCATAAGGAGTAGTGATATTATCACCATAAATCAAAAGACCTGCTTCAATAATTTTTTCTTGAGAAAAACCTTTTTGAAGTAAATATTCCCTTAAAGAGTGACGATTATCCGAGGCATATCCTAACTTAAATATCTCTACAGAAGAAGAATTGATTCCACGTTCATCTAAATAAAATTGCAAACGCTTATCATGAGTTTTTTTCAAAGAACAGGAAAAAAAATGCGCAGCTGTTTCCATAAGATGTATTAAGCTCGTCTGTATTTTTGCTTTTTTCTCTAATGTGGGATCAATAACTGGTAATGAAACACCTGCTATTGCAGCTAATTTTTGTACAGATTCAATAAAAGAACACCCAAATAATGCTGATAAAAAAGCCAGATGATCACCTGTTGCATGACAACCAAAACAATAATAAAAACCCTTTCTATCATCACAATGAAAGCTTGGAGTTTTTTCATTATGGAAAGGACAACAAGCCCAATAATCACCTTTTACTGAATTCGTCTTTTTTCGATCCCAATCAACATGTTGACCAATTAAACCGGAAAGAGGAATACTAATAATAAGATCTTTTATAAAATCACGATAATAGTTCATATTTTTATCTACTTACATGGAATATAATTATTTTTTATTCTATTTTTAAATAGAATTTTCTTAACAAAAAAGTAGGAGCACTATAGCTTATATTCATTCATGTATTATTTTTTATTATTTGGACAATCTTTGTTACGCCTACAATATGTTGAAGATCAAAAGCAATTTCAGATGATATGGGGTATTGATCAAGCGTTATTTCTATCTCAGTTGTTTCTTGTGATTTAACGAAAATTAAACTTATCTTGCCTTTTTTATCACTACTTTTAGCTTGACGATTTTGGAAATATTTATGAATTTCTTTAAGAGGACTATTATCCCTAAGATATATTTTTACAGAATCCAACATTCTCATGGATTCCTTCTCCAAAGATTTTACCCATAACAACCGAACCGAATCTCTTTTAAGAGAAAGATTTTCTTCCTGAGGAATGAAAATGATATAAGGCTTTTTTTCTATTAATAAAAAGGGTTTTTCTTTTTCTAATTTCTGTTTTTCTTGTAATGTCAAACGATTAGGATCTTCTTCTGCGTCTTGTAATATCATTTCCGTCGAATGATCATAACAATCCTCAAGACATAAAAAATCCTCATTTGCACCTAATGACTTTCTTTTATCTCTTCGATTATTTTTCGGGAAAAAAACTGCTTCATATTCCTTCCCTGGTTCAGAAAAAGTTACCCACCCTATTCTAGATCCTTTTCGTGTTTTCTTTTGATGTTTAGCCATCACCATAGCTGCTAATTGGATATTACTTCCACTGATCGTAGCAATGCTTTCTTCATATCCCTTAATACCGATTTTTTGCAGTATTGGTTTATACACATCAAGAGGATGTCCTGAGAAATAAAAACCTAATACCTGTCGTTCATTTTCAAATCTCGCAGAAGAATTCTCAACTGAAAATTCTTCCAAAGTAATTTTATCAGACAACTTTCCTTTCTCACAAGAAAAAATATTTTCTTGTTCATTCGTACGATTTTTTTCAATCCACTGTGCATACTTTTGAATATTATCAATAGATTGCAACAGTTGCGCACGACTATATCCAAAAAAATCCAAAGCTCCTGAAAAGACTAAACTCTCTAATACTCGACGATTTAATTGTTTTGAATCAACCCTAGAACAAAAATCTTCTAAACTATCAAACGGTTTATCTGCACGTGCTTCCATGATATGATGTGCCGTTGTTGTTCCTACGCCTTTGATCGCAGCTAAAGAATAATAAATACAATTTTCCCCTACTTCAAAATTCACACATGACGTCCTAACAGATGGGGGTATAATTTGAATATTAAATTGACGCGCATCCTGACAAAATTTCTTAATTCTTTCTACATTATCCATATCCAAAGTCATGGAAGCAGCTAAAAATTCAACAGGATAATGTGCTTTCATCCAGGCAGTTCGATACGAAATAACAGCATAAGCAGCTGCATGCGATTTATTAAAACCATAGTCTGCAAATTTTGCTAACAATTCAAAAATATTCACAGCCATCGTTCTGCTGATGCCATTTTTACTTGCTCCAGAAACAAAACGCTCTTTTTGCTGATCCATTTCCTCTTTAATTTTTTTCCCCATCGCACGTCGCAAAACATCTGCTTCACTAAGAGAATATCCAGAAAGTAGTTGTGCTATTTGCATAACTTGTTCTTGATAGATAATAACTCCTTGTGTTTCCTTGAGAATAGGATCAATTAATGGATGAATCGAAACTATTTTTTCTTTTCTATTTTTTCTATTATTATAAACAGCGATATTATCAATTGGACCAGGACGATACAACGAGACGAGAGCGATAATATCTTCAATACAATCCGGTTGCATACCTTCTAGAGCTTGACGCATCCCAGAACTTTCCAACTGGAATATGCCTAATGTACCTTTTGTCGTTAAAAGATTATATGTTTCACGATCATCAAAGGGAATGAGCGAAAAATCAACATCTATTCCTCGTTGAGATAATAAATCAAGGCTTTTTTGCAATAACGTCAACGTCTTAAGACCTAAAAAATCAAACTTAACGAGACCTGCTTTTTCAACCCATTTCATATTGAATTGTGTTACCGGAATATCAGATCGTACATCGCGATACATAGGTATTAATTTTGACAATGGACGATCACCAATCACAATACCCGCTGCATGAGTAGAAGCATGTCGATATAATCCTTCTAATTTTAGAGAAATTTCAAGAAGACGATTGACAAAAGGATCGTCTAAAATTGCTTCGCGAAAGCGAGAGTAATCCTTAATAGCTTCTTTAAGAGAAATAGGATGGGCTGGATTATTGGGTATTAACTTACAAAGACGATCAACTTGAGAATATGGCATTTGTAAAGCCCGACCTACATCTCGTAATGCTGCTTTAGCTTGCAAAGACCCAAAAGTAATAATTTGAGCTACTCGTTCATGCCCATATTTATCTTGCACATATCGAATAACTTCATCACGTCGATCTTGACAAAAATCAATATCAAAATCCGGCATAGACATCCGATCTGGATTTAAAAATCTCTCAAAAAGAAGAGAAAAACGCAAAGGATCAATATCGGTAATTGTTAAAGCATAAGCTGTGACAGAACCTGCCCCTGAACCACGTCCGGGACCTACTGGAATATTGTTTTTTTTAGACCATTGTATAAAGTCAGCTACGATTAAGAAATATCCTGAAAACTTCATACGCGCGATAATATCCAACTCAAACTCAAGACGTTTTCTATAATCTTGTTCACTATATCCTTTTGCTATACCTTGAGAAAGACGTATTTCCAATCCTGCCATTGCTTTATTCCGCAAGTCAATTTCTTCTAATTTTTCAACATCATCACAATCTTGTTCAATAAAACGTGGCAAAATTGGCTTATGTACTTGAAGTATAAAAGAACATCTTCGAGCAATTTCTACTGTGTTATCAAGGGCTTCTGGCAAGTCAGAAAATATGGAAATCATCTCAGAACGACTTTTTAAATAGTGATCAGAGGTAACTCGTGGACGATCTTCTTGCGATACAACGGTTGAATGTGCAACTGCTATCAATACATCATGAGCTTCATAATCTTCTTCGGATAAAAACAAGCAATTATTGGTTGCAACTAATGGCAAATCATGTGCATATGCCAATTGAACCACTTGATTCTCAAGACAATGATCGTATCCTTTATGCCGCTGTAAATTGACATAGAGACGGTTATCAAAAATCTTTTTAAAGGTTAAAATTCGTTCTTCTGCTACTTGAGGATTATTGAATAAAAAAGCTTGATCTATCGGGCTAAGTTTCCCTCCTGTTAACATAATCAAGCCTTCTGTACCTATTTCTTTCAACCAAGATAAACAAATACGAACGGATTCTTTGCCTTGATCCATAAGGTACATGCGACTAACAAGCTCAATTAATCTTTGATATCCTTCAGCAGTAGCCACTAAAAGAACAATAGAAGGAACAGTTGAGAAAGATGTTTTCCCCCTATTAGTCATTGTTAAGGCATCTTGCATATCAATATCTAATTGACAGCCGATAATAGGCTGAATACCAGCTGAACAAGCTTTTTGCGAAAATTCTAATGCACCAAAAAGATTATTCGTATCAGTAATAGCAATAGCAGGCTGTTGATCCGCAACTGTCTTATCCAAAATATTATTTAACGAAAGAGCTCCTTCCAACAAGGAATACGACGAATGTACGTGTAAATGTATAAAACCAGGTGACTGCTCTATGGTTCTCGGCATGGGTAATTTCTTTTTTTGTGAAGATCCACTAATAAAAACCATATTTTAAAAAGATATCCTCAAAACCTGCTGTATTAGACAATTCATATCCAATCCTCCCAATCCTTCCGTATATCGATTTCTCTGGAATAGAAAATTTTGCAAAAAATCAAAATCCATTATTGCGTATAAGTCACTTTCTTTTTTCATTAAATATGTATTTCAAAAAAAATTGAATGATCAAGAAACGATCTGATTATCTTAATTTGATCAATTGTGTGAAAAAATTTTGTTATATAACTATATATGGAATATTGTCTTATGCAATACAGTAATGAATCAATGGAGTACATCCGAAATCCACTAACTACTTGCTTATATCCTTCAAAATATTACCTAAGAAAAGTGTATAAAACAATCGCGTGTATTATGTATTACTAGCAAAATCATAGTACTTAATAAAATTACATGCGAAGACACTTAAATATATTTGATCATTTCTCCATATCGAGACGAAATGCAACAACTGCATTAAAGCAACGAATCAAAAGAATTATCCGTTTTTGTTATCAAGGATGAATATGCCACTAAGAAACATCTTCTTGTCTTTTAAAAACAAGGCTGTTCTTTTGCGACAACTCACGTAGCTCACGAATAAGCGGTTTAATAACCTCATCTGGATTGCTAAACCAATCTACCGACCAAATACGTCGAATATGCCATCCCATACGCTCTAAAACTTCTTTTCGCAAACAATCTCTATCTCGTGCAGATTTTGCAGAATTATATGTTGCACCATCACACTCGATCCCCATTAAATAATATCCTGGATTATCTGGATCGTATACAGCTACATCAATGGGGAAACCCATATCTCCTACTTGGGAATCACACGAAAAACCTGCTTTTTCAATTTCATTGATGACAGAAACAGAAAAATCACTCTCTTGCTTTTTATTTTCTGTTTTAAGAGAATGCTCCATATATCCTGTTTCAGCAAAATGTAAAAAGTCACGCATTACTCGAACACCAAGATTCGAATCTGTATCTACTGTTATGTCTAAATACCGCATCGTACTAAAAACATCTATACGCTTTCTAGATCGGGTAAACAGTACATTAAGACGCCTCCATCCAACAGCCGAAAATAGGACCAAAACGTTGGAAAACACGCCCACCTACCTCATTTGGACCATACGTAAATGAGATAAAAATTCTATCTCGCTCATCTCCCTGAACATTTTCTAAATTTTTAATAAAAAACGGATCTGCATGCATGCGCAACCGGCTAATCGCATTCCCTACTTCACTATCTTTGCGACATAATTTATTAATTGCACTTTCAATAAGGTAACGTTGTTTAGTATTCATTGCTATAACCCCCAAAGATTCTTCGGGATACTGTAAAGCATGATCTTTGACAGCAAGCGCAATAATGCGAGCTTCTTCATGGTTACCTTGATCTACAAACACACCATTTTTTACATGGGTAAAGCCAATCCCATATCTTTCCATATTAGTGAATGGGGAAGGGAAAACGATAAGGCTATTATCATAAAAGTAATAATTTGAACAAGCGATGAGATTTTCATTAAGTGATCGATAGTGCCATTGCAAACGACGCATCGGAAATAGAGGCAATAATGCATCTAGAATACTCTCAGTCTGACTAACTGCCGCCACCTCTTCATCATAAGATTCTTGATCAGAATCGTAATCAAAAAATCGGGTAGGAGGCAACTGTTTCGGATCTCCAACAACAACAAGTTGTTTCCCGCGAGCAATAACACCTAAAGCATCTTCTGGTTTAATTTGCGAAGATTCATCCATAATAACGAGATCGAAACTTATATCCTTAGGCTCTAAATAATAAGCTACAGACATAGGACTCATCATAAAACAAGGCTTTAACTGAAGAAGCGAATTTTTAGCACGAGAAATCAACTGTCGAATAGGTATATTTCGTGTTTTCTTGCCTAATTCACTACGAATCAAAGATAACTCGGTGTACTCAGACTTCAATCCACCCGAAACCCCTTGGGTAATTTTCTGATTGCCAATTACACTCACAATACGCTGCCTTTGAAGAAACTGTAATCTCTTGTTGCATTCGTGAAATCTCTCTTGTTTTGCAGAAAATTGAACAGCGGAATAATGCATTAAATGTGGCTTTTCGGTCAATATCTCGCGAGAAAGTTGATGATATATGGCAGCGAGTAAACCAGATTCTAAATAATTTACATCAAGGGTATTATTAAAAATTGCTCTTTGGATTACCTTTAACCCTTTGTCTTGCATATCTCGAACCATGTGGATTATGTTTATCCATCCATTTAACCAACGTGGTTTCTCGATAGCTTCAGAATTACGCGAAATCAATGCAACAAGATCATCATTACAACGAGCTGACCATTGGCTCCATGTCTAGTTGCGTATCTTTGACAAAAATTTCCTGCTTTTTAATCTGTTTCTGCCAAACCATTATCAACTTTTTAAGATCTTTGACAAAACAATCATAAGCATCATGATCATCAATATTATTGATTGCTTGGTTTAATTCATCACAAAGAACATATTCTTTTATAGAAGATATGAATTCCAATGTGCTATTGATAACACCTAAAGATTGATCATTCCCATCAAAAACACTTGGTTTAATTTCTTCTCCAAAAAACTCTTTAATTAGTGATTTTTCTTCTAATACCAAATTTCTCTTCTGTATTTGATGAAGTTTTGTACTAACATCATGAGCTTCTCGTAAAAGCATACCAGGGTCTTTAAACCAACTTTGCCAAGATTCAAAAGTATGAGATAATCTTTGAATAATAGAATGAAAGATATTACCTTCCCCAACCAAAATAGAAGAACTCTTCTGTAACTCTTTTTGTTTAGGTAACAATGAATTAAGATATTGAATATTATGAAGAACTTGTGCCATTTTTTTGCTGAGTTCTTCACGATGAAGTTTTTGAATCCTTTTGAAAAGTTGGCTATCCAACATTAAAAAACTATTAATGATATCTTTATCTAAAATAGGATTATCTTTGCGTAATTGATGAACCTTGCGATACCACGCTCTTATATTTTGCAAAGCTACTACATCCGTCGATAACCCGCGGTAATGCTCTCCTAACGCATTGCTAAAATTTCTTTTTTCAAGCTTTTCTTTTTCAAGTACAAACTGATAAGCATTTGGTAATTGGGCATATAGTTTTTTCCACGAAATACTAGGATTTTTCGCTAAACTAAGAATAGATGCTTTAGCCTGTTTCCAAGGTGCACTCCACGAAGAGAATAATCCTGATGAGTTAAGTGTTTTATTAAGGCCTTGTAAAACTTTTGCATCTGGAAGTTTTTTCATATTGAAAACATCTTCCAAAGATTCTCGAAGAACATTCAAAGAATCCAATCGTTCAAATAGCTCTTCTAATATAGAATCTATACCGCTATTATTAAAAAAATCATCTCTCAAACGCAATAACGATACCGGCAATGCATTTGCTAATTCCATTAGCAAAATAGATTTTTCAAAACCTTGGCAATTAGGAACAATCTTCTGAGAAAAAACTAAAGGGAAACATTGCATCAATCCTGAAAAAGATTCCCAATACTTCTCGCATGATACCATAATCTTCTTTAGAGAGGATATTATATTGTTCACTTCTTTGAAAGAAATCTCTGAACTAATACCAAATTCTTCGCATAAATCCGGGAAATCTGGTACATGTTTACCCATTTTCAAATCATCTATTTTTTGAGGAACTAAACAATTTTTGATATTATTGAAATCTTCTCGCACGTGATTAAAATCTATAACCCACTGCTTAATAGATGCCACGGAAGTATCTTCTAACTTTTTAAATGCTTTAAAAAGAAGTCAATCGAGAAATAGGGGGAATTTGATCAACCGCTTCAATCAACTGTCCTTGCCAATATAATAATTTCTGCCGTTGACTTTGAACACCATATTTATTTAAAAAAATATTCATGACTTTGTTGCCACTCAATAAGAGAAGATTGCCAATTACTTAAAGAAGAAATCGTATTATTATAATTGAGTATATGAACATCAGAACTATGAACACCATACCAAGGATGGTTCATTAATTCCGTATTTTCACCTGCTTGTTTGTGAAATTCTACGATAACATCTTTAAATGCCTTTACTTGATCTTCTAAACGCGAACGCAATAAACGACCTGCATTTTCTCCTGAAATACCTTCTACATGCAATTGTGAAGGATCCAATGGTAAACCATGACGATATCGAACAGCTCCCATTAAAATTTGATGAATACTTAACTCAGTATTCTTCCAAACTTGATTTATTTCTTGAGCATATTGATTTAATTGCTCTTTTAATTCTTCATAACGTGTAATTTCCACATCCAGTTCTTTGGGAAGTACTCGCATATTTCTACTATCAATACTTTTACGAAGATCATCAAGAATCGCACGCTTATGTACCTTATGACTATGTAATTCTAAACAAAAATCTCCTAAACCAGCCTTTTCTAAACGTTTTTTGACCACTTCAATGGCCGCCATTTTTTGAGCACAAAACAATATTTTTTTGCCATGCAACATCGCCGTAGCAATAATATTGGTAATAGTTTGTGATTTTCCTGTTCCTGGAGGTCATTCTATCACTAAATTCTTACCATTTATCACATCAATCAAAGCACTATGTTGCGAACTATCGGAATCATCAATCAAAGGAAAATACTTATGTGTGTCTTTTATATTATCAATTTTATATTCCATATAATAATCAGAAGAATAACCTTCCTTATCATTATCAAGTGATTGTGCAGTAAAAATACGCTGTATAATATCGTGATGGAGAATGTTCCCTTCTCCATCTGGCCAACGTAGAGGGTCAAAATCTAGACACATCAACATTTTACTAAAGTTCAGCAATCCTAACACACCATAGCGACGTACTGCCCAATGTGATTTGCTTTCTTCTATAATTTTTTGAATTTGAAGAAAATAATCTTCTGGCCACATACCCTCTTCAATTGGTGGTAATATAATTCCAAAATCACTTTGTAATTTTTCTTTTAGAGAAAGATTCAAGAGTATTTCTTCACCCGTATAACGTAATTGGTATTGCGGAATACCTGGATGCGAAACAGAATTTCTTTTTTCTAATACAACAGGGATCGTAAACAACGGAGCTAATCGGGGATTACTATAATCATCTATTTCATACCATTCAAGAAATCCCAAAACAATATATAGTATAGAAGTCCCAGTTTCTTTTATAGAACTCTGTGATTTTTCGTTTATTAATCGTAAAACGCTTTCTAATTTATCTTGAAAGTAAACGGTTTGTATTTGATTGTCTGCCAAACGATTTTTAAAATAAGGTGGTTTTAATGGCTTATGCTCTTTAATTGCACGTTCCAAATCTTCTATATCTACATAACCATAATTCTGTATAATAGAGGTCAATTTCTGCAAACTAATATTTATATTATTCTCTATTACACTTACATCTATGGAATAATTAGAGCTTTTTATATGTGTAACAATTAAATCTCTTACTTTTTGAAGAATACGATAATTTTTTTCTTCATCGTCAAAACTATATTCTACAGGCAAATCGTAGTTAATGCTACAACCTAATTTATCAATCCAAGTAGATTCATTTATAGCATGATACTCATCAGCATCGGAAAAACCATGTTCCTGAGCTTGTTTTTTTGTGGGCATAGGAAGTGGCACAAACTGCATTACTTCTTCACTAAAAATTTGCTGATACAACTGATTAGGTGATGTATTGAAAATCCGCAATGCAGACTTTTGATCTATGCGGAAATTCAGTAGTTTATTCTGCATACTACGATCGAAAAGTTTACGACGCATATCTTCAAGACATTGACTTACATGTTTTATTTTATAATTATTCATCAAAAATTTCCCGCCTATCACATCCTTACAAAGAAATTGAATTGCATAAGACTCTAAAAAATAGGCTCTTGTATATTACGTGATTAATTAACCTCCCTCACATTGATTGATTATTCATCAACAAACCTCTCGCTGTTGAAAAATATAATCAAACTGCAAAGAACAGATTAGTTATAACAAAAATACGTGATTGCATGTATTCTTACTCGGCTCTAGCAGAATACTTTATATTCTATATTTTAATAAAAATAAACTTATTAAGGTTAATATCATTAATCTTTTGTAATATTGAACTATAATAACAAGTAAATTAGCAAAAAAAGTAACTTTTCATGTTGTTTTATTGATCAACATTATTAAATATAAAAATAAAAATTTTTATTATATCTATAATATTTCTTTACAATAATCCTTCTAATAAAATTTAGAATTGAGAACTTTTTGCTGTAATTTAAAAGTCAATTTTCTAGCAGATAATCCTTTACTAGAAAAAAAAATAATAGTTAACATTTATTTATTCATGTAGCAAACGTGTTTCTTATTTTTTATATTATAAGCTTTCTAAAATTAAAATATAATACGATAGGAATATAATATGGATTCTCCTGAAAATTCAAAACCTAAAAATAGCAAACCCTCTGCCAGAAAACCCAAAACTAAAATTTCTGCGGAAAATGAATTGCAATACATCAAAAATGATTTACGAGACATAAAAATTGATATCAGAGAATTTCGCGCTGATATCTATAATGAATTACATGAAGCAAGTTCTGTCTATACTTTATTAAAGAACGGAAACGCGCGAACTTTCTCATCAGTGAAAATGTTACGAGATTTAATTGAGGAAAATATTGAATATAATAATAAAAAACTAGAAGAAATAAACAAACATATCCAAAAAAATCAATTTATTTTACTTATTTATATGCCAATAATTATTGCAATAAATATACTAATATTAGCAAAATACCTTATATAAAATTATATATTATATGAAAGTAACAATAGAAATATTCTATAAATTTGTTTAAAATTCATCATTACTTTTATACTTATAAGTAATATTATTATTTAATTATATCAATGTATTTTAAAATATATTAAAATATCTGTTTTTCTCATATCAAATATAGGAAAATAAATTGATTTTTTCTTATTATTTCTTATACAAAAAGCATCAACGCTACCATTCGAAAAATCATAGGGAAATCACATGACCTTTCTGTTTAAAATTATAAACTTAATTTTAGAATTATATTCCAATATGATAATAATGAGAATTATAATCTCTTTTCTCTATACCTATAACATAGTCAATACATACAATGTTTTTGTACAAACGGCTAAACAAATACTTTATAATTCTACAGAACCACTCTTATCGTTAACTAGAAGAATTATGCCCCTATTGGGAATAAATTTTATAAAAATAGACCTGTCGCCCATCATTTCTCTAATCGCAATATATATTTTACAATGCTTTTTAAAATTTCTTATATTACAATAAAGTTTTTCTATAAAATATAATATACCTTATGAAAATTGACAGTCAGTCCTATATCAAGTTAAAACGAAATGATTTCTATACTTAGTATAAAAAGTCTCTAAAAAATATCCTCTACTTTATGAGGAGACTTCCCAAAAGAGCGCTCTTTCAAAAATATTCTTTTACTCTTTTAGTGCCCTTTGAATAGATTCTAATATGATCTTATGAGCACTATCAACGCCTTCCCAACCATCTAATTTAGACCATTTCCCATGCTCAAGATCTTTGTAATGTTTAAAAAAGTGTTCCACTTTTCGCAAGTAAGAATCAGGGACATCTTTATAACTTTTAATTGAATCATATAAGCAACTTATATTCTGCGATGGAACGGATAGTATTTTTTCATCCATTCCTCCATCGTCTTCCATTTTCATCACGCCGATAGGACGAACACTTATAACAGAACCGGGTAAAATAGGCTCTTCATTATATATAATAACATCAATCGGATCTCCATCATCAGAGAGAGTATTTGGAATAAAACCATAATTTCCCGGATAAAGCATAGAAGTAGAAATGAAACGATCAACTACAAGAACACCACTTTTCTTATCTAGTTCATATTTAATAGGATGACCACCAAGAGAAATTTCAACAAAAACATTAACATCTACTGGTGAATTAGAACCCACGGAAATTTCATTTAATTTCATAAATTTTTTCATCCTTTTTACATATTATTTTCAAGTAAAACGACTCTTTATAGTGAAATTTAAGAATTATTATTTCTTAATTGAACTCGTATAAATTTACCGACTTTCCTCTTCTTTTCCGTTCATTAGGATCTAAATACATTTTCCTCAAACGAATAGACTTAGGCGTTACTTCAACTAACTCGTCGTTTTCTATCCATGACAATGCTTGTTCTAAACTCATCTTAACAGCAGGCACTAACTTAATAGCCTCATCTTTCCCTGAAGCACGCATATTTGTTAATTTTTTACCCTTTAGAACATTAACATCTAGATCATTTTCGCGTGTATGAATCCCAACTATCATTCCTTGGTATACTTTATCCCCTGGCTCTACAATCATAGAACCACGATCCTCGAGGTTAAACAACGCATATGCCACTGCCTTACCTTCTTCATTAGATAAAAGAACACCATTATTACGACCACCCATTTCTCCCTTATGGGGTTGATAAGAATGGAACAAACGATTCATGATAGCAGTACCGCGCGTATCAGTCATTAATTGTGACTGATACCCTATTAAACCACGCGTAGGAGAAAGGAATACAAGACGAACGCGATTCAAACCTGAAGGACGTAACTCTATCATTTCAGATTTGTGCAAAGTCATTCTCTGTACGACCGCTCCAGAATATTCTTCATCAACATCAATAACAACCTCTTCAACAGGCTCTAAAATATCATCTCCTTCTTTTTTCATGACAACACGGGGACGTGAAACCGCTAATTCAAAGCCCTCACGACGCATAGTTTCAATCAAAACAGCAAGTTGAAGTTCTCCCCTACCAGATACGAAAAAAGCATCTTTTGAACTGCTTTCCTCAACTCTCAACGCAATATTACCTTCTGCTTCCTTAAAAAGACGATCTCGTATCATACGACTCGTAACTTTGTCTCCTTCAGTACCAGCTAAAGGAGAATCACTAACAACAAATGTCATCGTTACAGTTGGAGGATCGATAGGCTGTGCTTTTAATGGTTCATCAACCGAAGAATCACAAAAGGTATCGGCGACTGTTGCCTTAACCAAGCCAGCAACAGAAACTATATCTCCCGCATGTGCTTCATCTATTGGTTGACGATCAATTCCACGAAAAGCAAGGATCTTCGAAACACGACCAACCTCAACGAGAGCACCATCCGGACTAAGAGCCTTAATATTTTGATTGGATCTAACAGTCCCTGAATGAATACGTCCTGTTATAACGCGACCTAAAAATGGATTTTTCTCTAAAATAGTCCCTATCATTTTAAATTCTCCATCACCAACGATAGGAGGAGGAACATGCTCGACTATACGATCTAAAAGAGGTGCTAAACCTTGATCCCGAGAACCATTAGGAGAATCACTCATCCAACCAACACGACCAGAACCATAAAGAATAGGAAAATCTAGCTGAGCATCAGTTGCATCTAAAGCTGAAAAAAGGTCAAAAACTTCGTTTATTACTTCATCGGCACGTGCATCAGAACGATCTACTTTATTTACAACAACTATTGGACGAAGACCTATTTTTAAAGCTTTACCAACAACAAATTTAGTTTGTGGCATAGGACCTTCAGCAGCATCAACTAGTACAACAACACTTTCTACCATACATAATATTCGCTCAACTTCACCTCCAAAATCAGCATGACCAGGAGTATCAACTATATTGATCCGCATATTATTCCAAACAATAGAAGTAACTTTTGCAAGTATAGTAATACCGCGTTCTTTTTCTAGATCATTAGAATCCATAACACGTTCGCTAACACGCTGATTATCACGAAAAACTCCCGATTGCTTGAGAAGCTCATCGACCAATGTTGTCTTTCCATGATCTACATGGGCAATAATAGCTATATTGCGAATCTGCATATATTTCAGTCTTTCATATATAATTACCGACATCATAAAATGAGATAAATAGCACTTGTTAAATATCTATCTCAATCTATTTAACGAAAAAAGCTTATAAAAAAACACCTTTTCGATGGACTAAACTTTATTACGCTTTGCCAAAGTACGCAAACGTAAAGCATGTAATTTTATAAAACCTTCTGAATCGTTTTGATTATAAGAATCCAAGTCATCTTCAAAAGTTACAAGCTTATCCGAATATAAAGATTTATCGCTTTCACGACCAACAATCATTACATTTCCCTTATAAAGCTTTAGCTTAACAGAACCTTCTACACATTCTTGGCTCTTATCAATTAACGCTTGCAACATTTCTCTCTCCGGAGAAAACCAAAACCCCTGATAAATCATATTTGCATAGCGAGACATCAAATCATCCTTCAAATGAGCCGCCCCTGAATCTAAAGAGATAGATTCAATAGCACGATGAGCATGCAATAAAATAGTGCCCCCAGGGGTTTCATATACACCTCGAGACTTCATCCCAATAAACCTATTTTCCACTATATCAATGCGTCCAATTCCATTACAACAAGCATACTGATTTAACTTATCTAACAACACTTCTGGTGGCATTAGCTCATCATTAATAGCAATAGGATCACCCTTTTTAAAATCAATTTTAATAATAGTAGATTCATCGGGAGCATCTTCAGGAGACACAATAATTTTATAAACATATTCGGGTGCTGGATGCGATGGATCTTCTAGCACTCTACCTTCAGACGAAGAATGTAGTAAATTAGTATCTACAGAGAATGGCGCTTCCCCTTTTTTATTTTTATCTATAGGAATTGCGTGCTTTTGAGCAAAATCAATAAGGTCTTGCCTACCTTTAAAAGACCAATGTCTCCATGGAGCAATAATTTTTATATCCGAATTCAAAGCATACGAAGATAATTCGAAACGCACTTGGTCATTGCCCTTGCCAGTAGATCCATGCGCAATGGCATCTGCCCCTGTTCCCCTCGCTATATCAACGAGATATTTAGAAATTAAAGGACGAGCAATAGCCGTACCTAACAAATAAGATCCTTCATATAAAGCATTAGCTCTAAACATAGGAAATACAAAATCACGAACAAATTCTCTACGCAAATCTTTCACGTAGACTTCCTTCGCTCCAAGAAACTTAGCTTTTTCGCACGCAATATTTAACTCTTCTCCTTGACCAAGATCAGCGATAAATACCACTACTTCTAAGCCCTTTTCCACTTGAAGCCACTTTAATATAATTGAAGTATCAAGACCACCTGAATAAGCTAGAACAACCTTTTTTACACTTTTTGACAAAATATGATCCTATATCTCAAACAAAAAAAAATATAACGAAGGGGAAAGTAATGCCATATATATGTGTAAAAAAACAATTTTCCTATGGCATATAATTAAGAAAACAAAAAAACATATTAGAAATATATCACCTACTAACAAACTGATATACGTCTAAATTCGAAAAAATCTAAAAAAACCTATTTTACACCAACCAAGAAATAGACAGTATCGTGCGATATAAAGAGGTAATCATCATTTCTCTTATTTATTAGATTTAGGATTTATAGAAGTTCCTTTCGCAGAAATATCGCGATCTACGAACTCAATTACTGCCATAGGAGCACTATCACCATAACGAAATCCAGTTCTCATAATCCTCAAATATCCACCAGAACGATTAGCATAACGGGCAGCTATTACACTAAATAATTTACCAACAACTTTACAATCTCTAATTCTAGATATTGCTAAACGACGCGAATGCAAGCTACTTCTTTTCCCCAAAGTAACAAGTTTCTCAACAATTGGACGCAATTCCTTTGCTTTTGGAAGCGTAGTTACAATCTGCTCATGCCAAATAAGAGAAGCAGCCATATTAGAGAACATAGCTTTACGATGACTAGAAGTCCTATTTAACTTCCTTCCACTTATAGCATGTCGCATTATATTACTCTCCTTTTATCAAAAAAAATCAATCTCATCTTAACACTTATCTTCATATTTTTTTGCTAACTCTTCTATGCTTTCTGGAGGCCAGTCTGGCAAATTCATACCAAGAAACAATCCCATAGTTGCCAAAACTCCCTTGATTTCTAAAAGAGATTTACGACCAAAATTAGCCGTACGCAACATTTCAGCCTCAGTTTTTCGAATCAAATCTCCTATATAAACAATATTATCACTCTTTAAACAGTTAGCAGAACGAACAGAAAGTTCCAATTCATCAACTTTTTTCAAAAGAGCAGGATTAAAAGGAAGAGAATCTACATCCATACCTTCTTTTTCTTCCTTTTTAGGATCATCAAAATTGATAAACATACTCAATTGATCCTGTAAAATACGTGATGCAAAAGCAACCGCATCCTCACCACTAACAGAACCATCAGTATCAATAGTCATACTTAATTTATCATAATCAAGATTCTGCCCTTCACGTGCACTCTCTACTTTATAAGAAACTTTTTTGATGGGAGAATATAAAGCATCAATAGCAATCAAACCAATAGGATCATTTTCTGTACTATGATGTTTAGCAGGAACATAACCATGCCCCTTAGAAACTGTTAACTCCATACGAACAACTGCGTCTACATCAAGATTACAAACCACATGATCTGGATTAAGAACTTCAATATCATTAACAGTTTGTATATCACCTGCAGTAACCACTCCAGGGCCACGTTTGAATATAGTCACCCGCTTACTCGAGTCAGCTGACATTTTTAAGTTAATGCCTTTAATATTAAGAATAATATTTGTTAGATCTTCGCGAACTCCCTTAATAGAAGATATTTCATGCAAAACACCATCAATTTGAACAGCAGTTATTGCAGCACCACGCAACGAAGACATCAATACTCGACGAAGAGCATTACCAAGAGTATGAGCAAAACCACGAGGAAGAGGCTCTGCAATCATCAAAGTTCTGTTCTCTTCTTCTTGCCCTAGGGCTATAAACTCAATATTATTAGGCTTAATTAATTCTTGCCAGTTTTTTTGGATCATAATACCAACCTTTTTAAAATCACCAACAACCAATCGAAATAGCTAGCACAATCCACAACTAAATTGAATGGGAAAAGCACGCAAAGAGGTTTAAATGCGACGTCTTTTACGCGGACGACATCCATTATGAGCTATCATAGTCACGTCACAAATAGAAACAATAGTAAAACCAATAGCTCGCAATGCTCTTAAAGCAGAATCACGCCCAGCACCTAATCCACTTACCTTTACTTCTAGCGAAGACATCCCATGATTTTTAGCTTTTGTTGAACAATCATCTGTTGCAACCTGAGCAGCAAATGGACTGTTCTTCCGGGATCCAGAAAAACCTACTACTTTAGGAGAAGACCACGCGATAGTATTCCCATGAGGATCTGTTATCGTAATCCTAGTATTATTAAACGTTGATACCACATGAGCACGACCAGAAACTATGTTTTTCCGCTCACGATTCCGAACACGAGAAGGATTCTTGAGCATTACAACTTATCCCCCCCTATTCTCCTTAAATATCCCAAACTAATAAACAAATTAAACTCCTTAAAACTTCAAAAAATTAAACCACGAAGACTATCTCTTTCTAGAGACTCCACCCTTACCTGACTTCTTTCTAGTACGAGCGTTTGTATGAGTGCGCTGCCCGCGAACAGGAAGACCGCGACGATGCCTCAAACCACGATAACAACCTAAATCCATCAATCTCTTTATATTCATAGCAACCGATCGACGTAAATCACCTTCAACTTGATAGTCCTGCTCAATAGCCTGACGAATCTTAATAACCTCTGATTCAACCAATTGATGAACGCGACGTTCCGGAGGAATCGCTAGTTTATTACAAATATCTTGCGAACTTTTAAAACCAATACCATGTATATAACAAAGCGCTCTAACTACACGCTTTGCACGTGGTATATTGACACCAGCAATACGGGCCACACTAATATCCCTTTCCTAAACAAGCACTAAATCTATAGGATGTGAGTTTCATTTAAAATACCCCAAAACAATATAAAAAAACACACGTTTTAGAGAACCTATCGAAATAAACGAAAATAATCAACCACTACAATATTTTTTCCTTTCTTATAGAAACAAGAAGTGAATCTATATTTTTTGAAACTACATCTATATCTAACATACCATCAATTACATGTAATAAACCCATATCATGATAATAAGAAAACAGAGGACGCATTGTCCTATGATAATCTTCAATCCTTTTAAGGAAAACATCATATTTATCATCTGATCGAACAGATCTCTCAGAAGAAATAGCCTCCGAAACGCGTGCTTGTATCCTCTCAAACATAGAAGAATGATCGACACGCAACTCAATTACTGCATCTATAAAACAATTTATTTCAGAAACAAGAACTTGCAAGCTCTTAGCTTGGTCTATAGTTCTAGGATAACCATCAAGAATGAAACCAGAAGAACAACTAGGTAGTCTTATTCGATCGCGAACAACCTGATTAATAATATTATCAGAAATCAACCCCCCTGTTTCCATAATGCCCCTAACTTCTTGACCAAGAGGCGTATTTCTATCTACCTCTGCACGAAGGATATCACCCGTGGATAATTGTGGAATTTCCAACTTATGAGACAAACGAGAAGCTTGTGTTCCTTTTCCAGATCCTGGAGGCCCTAAAAATACAATTATCATGAACTTTTCTTTTTACCACGAGATTTCTTTAATACTCCTTCATATTGCTGCGCAATCAAGTATCCCTGAATCTGCATCACCGTATCTAAAATGACACTTACAATAATTAACAAGGAAGTTCCACTTAGCGATACAGGTATTCCAGTAATCCAAACCAAAGCTTCTGGAAAAATACATATACACACGAGATATATAGTCCCAATAACCGTAACACGAGTTAAAACATAATCAATATGAAGTGCAGTACGATCTCCTGGACGAATCCCAGGAATAAATCCACCATGCTTTTTAAGGTTATCAGCCACCTCTTTCGGATTAAAAACGATAGCAGTATAAAAAAAAGAAAAAAAGGCAATAAATACAGAATACATTATCATATATAATAATTGACCACGCCCCAAAGAGTTAACTAGATTGGCCATCCACACTGAAGATGAACTAAAATCAACAAAACCCGCAATAGTAGCAGGCAGCAATAACAATGAAGAAGCAAATATTGAAGGAACAACACCCGCTGTATTTAGTTTAAGAGGCAAATAAGAGACATCATTTTGAAACATACGATTACCTACTTGACGTTTTGGATACTGAATAAGCAAACGACGTTGCGCTCTCTCACAAAACACCACAAAAGCAATGGCCACAATAATAGAAAAAAAAATCAATAATATTAAAAAAGTAGAAATACTTCCCACTCTTCCAAGCTCAAGGAAACCAACAAAGGAAGAAGGCAAATTAGCAACAATACCACTAAAAATAATCAAAGAAACACCATTTCCTATACCACGTGCGGTAATTTGCTCCCCCAACCACACAAGAAACATCGTTCCACCAAGAAGCGTAATAACTGTAGAAAAAACAAAGAAAGAATCAGAAGCAGCGACAATTCCTTGAGCATTTTTCAAACCAATTGCAATGCCGTAAGCCTGTAAAATTCCCAAAAATACAGTAGCATACCTAGTGTATTGATTAATTATCTTACGTCCGTGCTCTCCTTCCTTCTTAATATTTTCAAGAGAAGGAACTACTGCTGCTATCAATTGAACAATAATGGATGCAGAAATATAAGGCATAATACCCAAGGCTAAAACTGCCATACGCTCTACAGCCCCTCCTGAGAACATATTAAATATACCAAATATACCCGCACTCTTCGATTGAAATGCCTTCGTATAAGCAACAAGATCAATACCTGGCAAAGGGACATGTGTGCCAAAACGATACACTATAAGAGCAAAAATAGTAAACACAATCCTAGATTTTAAATCTTTTGCTTTTGAGAAAGATGAAAGAGTTAAATTAGAAACGAATTGTTCTACCGCAGACGCCATAAAAAATCCTATCCCTTAAAATTACAAAAAAAATTAAACCATGTAAAACTAAACGTTTTAATAGCTATAAATAACCTTCACAAGTTATATTATCAATGACCAAATAATTTATAATATGCAAAAACATCAAACGATAATAACTTTACCACCTAATTTCTCAATTTTTGCAACTGCAGAAGCCGAAGCACCTGAAACGCGCAGGACCACTTTTGATTTCAGATCACCATCGGATAAAACACGGACTCCCTTTTGACAACGTCTTATAATACCAGAAGAAAGAAGAGTATTCGCATCTATTTCTGAAGAAAAGTCTAACTTACCTTTATCAATACAAGATTGTAACCGTCCCAACGATATCGTTACAAAACTAGAAGAAGAAATATTTACAAATCCACGCTTCGGTAAACGCCTATATAAAGGCATTTGTCCACCTTCAAAACCACGAATACTAACACCGGACCTAGATTTTTGTCCTTTAACACCTCTACCAGCTGTTTTTCCTGTTCCAGATCCAATTCCACGCGCAATCCGCTTTTTCGTCTTACAAGATCCTTTGTAACAATGAATTTCATTTAACTTCATTTTCTCAAATCCCCACTAATCTCATTCAACAACACGAACAAGATGACGGACGGCACAAATCATCCCGCGTGTAGAAGGAGTATCATCTAAAACACGACAACGATTCATCTTATTCAATCCTAGCCCAATTAAAACCTTACGCTGAATGGAAGGACGGCGGATAGGACTCCCAATCTGTTTAACAGTTATTTTTTTTACTTTAGGAGAAAGAGACACCTAATTACCTCCATTTTTTCTAGAAGAAGATCTAGATTTCAAATAAGAAACCCGTCTTGCCTGAAGAACAGAGTGCTTTATTCCCCTACGACTAGCCACATCCCTTGGATGGGATTGAGAACGAAGTACCTCGAAAGTAGCACGTACTACATTATGCGGATTAGAAGAACCAATAGATTTAGCAACTACATCATGTACACCAAGAACTTCACAAACCGCACGAATAGCACCTCCAGCGATAACACCAGTTCCAGCAGAAGCAGATCTCATTAAAACTTCACCAGCTCCATGACGCCCTATAGCATCATGATGCAAAGTACGTCCATCCAATAATGATACAGATATCATGTTACGCTTAGCGTCTTCAGTCGCTTTTCGAACTGCCTCAGGAACCTCTCGAGCAGTACTATGAGCAAAACCTACTTTACTTTTAGTATCCCCTACAACGACTAAAACAGAAAAGGCAAACCGACGACCACCTGGAAGAGCTGTACAAACACGGTTAATTGAAACAATTCGGTCAACAATATTATTATCACGCTCCTCACGATTCTGCCAATTTTCACGTTGAGAACGCTCTTTCTGCGCCATCCTTGATGACTCCCTTCTAAAAATAGTAAAAACCACAATACATTTGCTTGTTAAAAAATATCAAATATTAAAAAGCAATTCCACCTTTGCGAACCGCATCAGCCAATGCAGCAATTCTACCGCAGTACAAATTCATTCCACGATCAAAATAAACAGTTTTAACACCTACTTTTACTGCACGCTCTACCAAAATACTTCCAACAGCAGCAGCAGCATCTTTATCAGATCCATTTTTTAAAGACGCAAGAAGGGGTTCGTTTAAACTAGAAGCCGAAGCAATAGTATGACCGATACGGTCATCTATAATCTGTCCATATATATGTTTAGACGAACGGTAAACACTCAATCGCAAACGCCCTTTTGATACACTTTTCAAATTCCGACGTATACGATTCACACGACGAGAAAGAACTTTTTTCTTAATAGCCATATAATAGCCCTTCCCTACTTCTTCTTGCCTTCTTTACGCACAATGACTTCATCACTATACCTTATTCCCTTACCCTTATAAGGCTCAGCACTGCGATAAGAGCGAATTTCAGCAGCGGTGTGCCCAACCTTCTGCTTGTCTATACCAGAAACTATAATCTCAGTTGGCCTAGATACAGAAATAGAAATCCCTTCCATGGGAGAATACAGGACATCATGAGAGAAACCCAAACTCATTTTTAAATTTTTCCCATCCATGAAAGCACGACATCCAACGCCATTAATTTCAAGTTTTCGTTCATAGCCGTTTATTACTCCATGTAATAAATTACTAATCATAGTACGCGACATACCCCATGCAGAACGAGCTTTTTTTGAATCATTAACAGCACTGACTGATAATACACCTTCTTTTAAAGCCACATTTACATCATCACTTACAACAAAGGATAACTGCCCCTTTGGACCTTTAACCTTTATTTCACGATCTTCAACTGCGACATCTACATTCGAAGGAACTTGAACAATCTTTTTACCAATTCGAGACATTGCACAAACTCCAACCATAAAAATACGAAATAAGAATTGACCTTAAAACACAGAGCACAAGACTTCTCCCCCTACTCTACACTCCCGAGCTTGATGATCCGCCATTACTCCCTTTGAAGTCGTAACAATCATTATACCTAACCCATTATAAACCTGAGGAATATCTTTAAAAGAAGAATATAAACGCCGTCCTGGCTTAGACACACAATCAATCTTACGTATCACAGAAACACCATTATGATATTTCAAGTCAACTTTCAATTGAATCATTCCTTTTCCAATATGAACTTTATGATATTCTACAATGTAACCTTCTTCTTTCAACACATCTAAAACGCTGGCATGCAATTTAGAAAAAGGGATGACAACAGATGGTTTCCGCCGAAGATTCGCATTACGAATACGGGTTAACATATCTCCTAGA
Organism: Candidatus Liberibacter africanus PTSAPSY; assembly: GCF_001021085.1. Lineage (NCBI taxonomy): Bacteria > Pseudomonadati > Pseudomonadota > Alphaproteobacteria > Hyphomicrobiales > Rhizobiaceae > Liberibacter > Candidatus Liberibacter africanus. The sequence goes on from NZ_CP004021.1 coordinate 191,399, forward strand.
CAGCTCATACTACTTATATTCCCTACCAACTTGACTTAATAATACCTGGAATCTTACCAAAACTCCCCAATTCACGCAAGGCTAGGCGAGATAAGCGAAAATCTCGATAAACACCCCGAGAGCGCCCTGAAATCTCACAACGATTGCGAATTCGCACCTTAGAACCATCGCGAGGGAGAGAACACAATTGAAGCATCGCATTGAATCTTTCTTCTAACGTCACCGACTTATCCATTACTATTTTTTTCAAAGCAATCCTTTTAGAAGATTGTTGAGAAACAATTCTCAAACGACGTTTATTTCTTTCAACTGCACTGACTTTTGCCATCTATTAACAATCCTTTTAAATTATTTTAGAAACGGAAAACCAAACAGAGTTAATAAATGTTTGGCCTCCTTATCAATCTCAGTAGTAGTACAAATAGATATATCCATACCTAAAATACAATCAACTTTATCATAATCTATCTCCGGGAAAACAATATGCTCTTTTATACCAAAAGAATAATTCCCACGCCCATCAAAACTTTTATGATTCAATCCGTGAAAATCACGAATACGCGGCATACTGATATTAATCAAACGATCTAGAAAATCATACATATTTCTACCACGTAAAGTTACTTTAGCACCTATTGGCATGCCTGCCCTTAATTTAAATCCAGCAATAGAATGTCGCGCACGAGTGATAACAGGTTTTTGACCTGTAATTAAGGCAAGATCAGAGGAAGCCAATTCTGATTTCTTAGAATCAGCAACAGCTTCGCCTATTCCCATATTTACCACCACTTTTTCAATCTTGGGAATCTGCATCACATTTTTATAAGAGAACTCTTTCTGCATCTCTTCACGAATACGCTGACAATATTCCGTCTTTAAACGCGGCTCATAACTACAATCAATCATAGAATAGGCTCCCCAGAACGTTTTGCCACACGAATCTTCTTACCATCAACAAAAGAAAAACCAACTCTTACTGGTTTACCGTCCTTATCAATTAAAGACAAATTGGAAAGATGAATAGATGCTTCTTTGGAAATAATCCCAGCTTCCTTATTAGGGGTTTGACGCTGATGACACTTTACAATATTCACCCCTTGCACAAAAGCACGCTTAGACTTACGCACAACACCTATAACAGCACCAATTTTACCCTTATCTTTTCCAGACAAAACCAAAACACGATCACCTTCACGAATCTTCTCCATTGCCATAATCCCTTATACAACTTCTGCCGCTAAAGAAAGAATTTTCAAATGACCTTTCATACGCAATTCACGCGGCACAGGGCCAAAAACACGGCTAGCTAGCAAATCTTTTTTATTATCTATGAGAACAGCGGCATTATTATCAAAACGAATTACACTCCCATCAGGACGACGAATTCCATAACTTACTCGAACAATAACAGCCTTCTGAACGCTACCTTTTTTTATCTTACTACGAGGAATAACATCTTTAACTGCTACAACGATCGTATCACCAATAGAAGCACATTTACGCTTTGAACCACCTAAAACTTTAATACACTCAACCCAACGCGCACCAGAATTATCAGCAACTGAAAGATTTGTCTGCATTTGAATCATCGCTGAAACACCTTTTTTACTAAAAATAAACGATCTATTATATAAGAATCACAACAATTTATAAATATATACCCAAAAATCAGAACAATCTAAACCGATACATTATCAGAATAAATTGCCGACCAACTTTTCCTCTTGGAAAAAGGAGGACTTTCTTCTATAGAAACAAAATCCCCAACTTTAAATCTATTCTCTTCATCATGAACAGCATATTTCTTGGAGCGACGAATAGTTTTCTGATGCCGAGGGTGAGAAAAAAGCCTCTCAACTAAAACAATTATAGTCTTTTCAGACTTATCACTTACAACCATCCCCTGCAAAACCCGCTTCGGCATTTCTATCCCCTTAAGAATTTTTCTCACAAAGTTTACTATTTATCATAGTTTTAACACGCGCAATATCACGACCTATCACTCTTTTACGAAAAGGCTTTTCAAGTTGTCCTAAAGCCTTTTGAAAACGGAGAGACATCTGATCTTTTTTTAACTCAATCAACTTCTCTTCTAACTGAACAATACTCATGACAGAAATATCTTTAGACTTTAACATTTTATCCTCATTCCACAATCCGCCGTATGAATTTCGTTACAATAGATAACTTAGCCGCCCCAAGACGCAATGCCTCTCTAGCAGTTTCCTCGCTCACACCATCAACCTCAAACAAAATACGCCCAGGCTTTACACGACAAAACCACTCTTCAACATTACCTTTTCCCTTTCCCATACGAACTTCTGTAGGCTTAGAAGTTACAGGAACATCCGGGAAAACACATATCCAAATACGACCAGCACGCTTCATACTACGACTAATAGCACGGCGCGCAGCCTCAATTTCCCTTGACCCAACCCTATTAGGCTGTTGAGCTTTAAGGGCAAAATTACCAAAAGATATTTGAGACCCTCCTTTTGCCACACCCTTAATCCGCCCTTTAAACTGCTTAGGATATTTAGTGTTCTTCGGCTGACACAACATACTCTATATTCTCCACAAACCACAACACATAATCATATCAAAGAAAAATATCGCTACCCATCTTTTTCTGCAGGACGACGTGCACTGTCCAAATCAGAAGGCTCACGCAAAGAAACATATACTTTAACACCACATGTCCCATATGCAGTATCAGCGACAGCCGCCCCATAATCAATATGAGCACGAAGAGTTTGAAGAGGAACCCTTCCTTCTAGATACCATTCAGTACGAGAAAGCTCTAAACCATTCAAACGTCCTGAACAAATAATCTTTATCCCTTCAACTCCAAAACGCATAGCAGATTGAACAGCACGTTTCATAGCACGACGAAAAACAACACGCTTTTCTAACTGTTGAGCAACAGATTGAGCTATTAAAGACGCATTAATCTCTGGTTTAGAAACCTCATTAACACTCAAATAAATTTCAGAAGCCGTCATCTGAGCAAGTTTTTTACGCACTTTCTCTATATCAGTACCCTTTTTACCAATAATCAAGCCTGGCCGAGAAGAATAAACAGTTATACGACACTTTTTATGAGTTCTCTCTATCAAAATCTTAGCAATACCCGCATGCTTTAAATTACTTTGTAAATATTTACGTATCTCCAAATCTTCATGTAAAAAATTTCCGTACTCAGAACCTTGCGCAAACCAACGACTACTCCAAGTACAATTCACACCAAGTCGAAACAATATAGGGTTAATTTTTTGCCCCATTATAAAACCTTTCCTTCATCTGGAACTTCACGAACTACAACAGTCAAACGAGAAAAAGGCCTAACTATACGACCAATACGCTGACGACCACGACAATGAAACCGCTTCATAGAAACAGACTTACCTACATATGCCTCCGACACTATAAGACGATCCACATCAAGATCATGGTTATTTTCCGCATTCGCAACTGCAGAACGAAGAGTTTTCTTAACATCACTAGCAATTCTCTTTCGCGAAAACTCAAGATCCGCTAGAGCATCAGAAACTTTCCTTCCTCTTATCATAGCAGCAACAAGATTTAATTTTTGAGGACTAATTCGGAGCATGCTTGCGATAGCATTAGCTTCATTATCTCCTACTCGACGCTTTGACACACTCCCCCTACTACTCATAAGCTACTTCCTTTTAGTCTTTTTATCACTACCATGCCCTTGACAATAACGAGTTGGAGAAAAATCACCAAATTTAAATCCAACCATTTCTTCACTAACTACCACAGGTATATGCTTACGACCATTGTGCACACCAAACGTCAAACCAATGAACTGCGGCATAATATCACAATTACGACACCATATCCGTATAACATCACGACGACCAGAATCACGAGCTTTCGCTACCTTTTTAAGAAGAGATTTGGTAACAAAAGGACCCTTCCAAATTGAACGCGCCACTATAAATACTCCCTATTTCTTACTCTTATGACGAGAACGAGCTATAAAAACATCTGTTGACTTATTCGATCGTGTTCTCTTTCCTTTCGTAAGCTTACCCCAAGGACTACAAGGATTACGACCCCCAGATGTCTTACCTTCACCACCACCAAGAGGGTGATCTATAGGATTCATAGCTACCCCTCGAACATGCGAACGAAAACCTAACCAACGAGAACGCCCCGCTTTAGAATGACTAATATTAGAATGATCTTGATTTGAAACCGCACCTATAGAAGCCATGCAAGATGAATGAACAAAACGCATCTCACCAGAAGAAAGACGGAGAAGAGCTTGGCTACGATCTCTCTCAACAAGACGAGCATACGAACCCGCAGAACGAGACAATTGCCCCCCTTTCCCAGGCTTCATTTCAACGTTGTGTACTATAGAACCAACAGGAATAAATCGCAATGGCATAGCATTCCCAGGCTTAATATCAACAGCACTATCTGAAGAAATAACTTTATCCCCTACCGACAAACGTTGCGGAGCTAATATATAGGCCAAAGATCCATTCGAATATGAAACAAGAGCGATAAACGCCGTTCTATTAGGATCATATTCTAAACGCCTTACAACTCCTTCAACACCATATTCATTACGTTTGAAATCCACAAGACGATAGCGATTCTTATGCCCTCCTCCACGAAAACGCACGGTGACGCGACCAGTATTATTTCGCCCCCCCTTAGAACACAATCCCTTTGTTAAAGTCTTAATAGGCTTCCCCGAATGCAAGGAACTCCGATTTACAATAACGAGTTGACGCCTACCCGATGTATCAGGATTAAAACTTTTTAACGCCATAATACAATCTCCCTAAAACAAATATCTCTAAATACCAACCGAAACATCAATAGAATGTCCTTTAGCCAACGTTACAAAAGCCCTCTTAATATCTTTACGAGATACATATATATCGCGAGAAGATCTAACACGACTACGAGCAGCAGAAACCCTACTCAAACGCTTTACCTTCCCTTTTCGAATAAGAGTATTTACGGAAATTACCTTAACATTAAATAGCGCTTCAACAGCAGATTTAATTTCAGATTTGGATGAATCCTTCCTAACATTAAAAACAAACTGATTTTTTTCAGATAGTAAAGTAGATTTTTCCGCTATAACAGGAGATATAATAGTATCATAAAATCGAATATCGGTCATTTAAAACGATCCTCCAAAGCCTCAACAGCAGACTTAGAAAGAACCAACTTAGAACAATGCAAAATATCATAAACATTAATCCCCTGAATAGGAAGGAGATTAATATTTGGAATATTACGAGCAGCAAGTTGAAAATTTCTATCTAACTGAACACCATCAACAATAAGCGCATTTGACAAACCAAGAGCTTGAAGACGTATTGCCAAATTTTTGGTTTTGCACTCTTTAACAACCAAACTATCAATTACAACAATATCATTGGAAAGAAATTTGTCTGACAAAGCATGACGCAAAGCAAGAGCACGTACCTTTTTAGGCAATGCATGAGCACCGACAACAGGAAGAGGACCAAAAGCCTTCCCACCACCACGAAACTGAGGAGCGGACTTGGAACTATGCCTTGCCCTACCTGTTCCCTTTTGCGTATACATTTTAGAACCCGTATATGCAATTTCAGAACGCCCTTTTGACTTAGAACACCCAATTCTTTTACGCCAAAATTGCCACCGAAGAACTCTAGCCAAAATACCTTGGCGAGGCTTTAAAGAAAAAATCCCTTCAGAAACAGAAATAAAACCCTTATCTTCTCCCTCAAGATTCCTGACACTTAGCTCTATCACGAAACTTTCCCCTTACAATCCATCGTACTTTTAAAAGAATCTCGCACAATAATCCAAGAATTATTCTTTGCACCAGGAACACAACCTTTAACAAAGATCAATCCCTTCTCATCATCAACCAACACAACCTCTAAATTCTTGGTGGTAACACGATTTCCACCCATATGACCTGCCATTTTTTTATTCTTAAAAACACGACCAGGATCTTGACGACATCCCGTAGAACCATGCGAACGGTGAGATATAGAAACCCCGTGCGTAGCACGAAGACCGCCAAAATTATGCCTTTTCATGGCACCGGCAAACCCTTTTCCAATAGTAACACCCGCAACATCTACTAACTGACCAACATTAAAATAACTTGGAGAAAAAACAGTGCCAATTGGCAAAAAATCATCATCTTTCTGAATACGAAATTCAAACAATTTCTTTTTAGGCGGCACCTTAACAGAGGAGAAAAAACCTCGCATAGGCTTAGAAACGTTTTTAACTTTTGCGTCTCCTGCACCAACTTGAACCGCCATATATCCGTTTTTTTCTAAAGTACGATGAACTACAACCTGACAATTATCCAAATGCAACATCGTCACGGGAAGACGATTACCCTCACTACTGTACACACAGGTCATGCCCAATTTTCGCGCAACAACACCCGAACGCATCAACTCATCCTCTCAAAAACTACAGTTTAATCACTACATTAACACCAGCAGCGATGTCTAACTTCATCAAAGCATCAACCGTCTGAGGAGTAGGCTTAATGATATAGAGCAAACGCTTGTATATACGCACTTCTAATTGATCTCGACTTTTTTTATCAACATGAGGAGATCGATTAACAGTAAATCTACGTATAGAACGAGGAAAAGGTATAGGACCCACAATCTGCGAACCAGATTTTTTAGTAGTTGACACAATCTCACGCACAGAAGAATCAAGTATCCACGAATCAAACGCTTTCAGGCATATGCAAATACGGATGTTCCGACTTGTCATTTATTTAACCCTCTTCTCATTTCACAACCCACCCCTTTTTTTCAAAACAATATTTAAAAGACACTTCTTCTCATTCACACGATCATATCATGCTATTCTATGATTTTAGTAATCATCCCAGCACCTATGGTCTTCCCTCCTTCACGAATAGAAAAACGTTGGTCTTTTTCCATCGCAATCGGACTGATAAGCTCTATCTCTAAATCAACCCTATCTCCAGGCATCACAGCTTTCACATCAGAAGGAAGAGTTACTTTACCAGTAACGTCAGCTGTATCCATGAAAAACTGAGGACGATAATTATTTAAAAAACCTGTATGACGACCACCTTCTTCTTTCGTCAACACATAAACATTGGCCATAAACTTACGATAATCTTTAATAGAACCAGGAGCACAAACAACCCTACCCCTAGGAACATCCGCTCTATTCACTCCTCGAAGAAGCAAGCCAACATTATCTCCAGCTATAGCTTTGTCTAGTTTGCGACGAAACATTTCTATGTCTGTACACTTGACCTTAAGGTTTTTGCCACCCATACCAAGTATTTCAACATCACTCCCTGCTGTAAGCTGACCACGCTTAACTCGACCAGTCACAACAGTACCGCGACCTTCAACCGTACAAGAACTCTCTATATGCATCAAAAAAGGACTGTCTAAAGAACGAGATGGGGTAGGAATATAAGAATCAATCGCCTGCATCAAAGCATGAATAGAATCTTCCCCCATATCTTTCTCCTTACCCTGCAACGCACAGTCAGCAGAACCCCTAATAATAGGCACTTCGTCACCAGGATAACCATGGCATTTTAAAAGAGTACGAATCTCGTCTTCAACAAGCTCCAATAACTCCTCATCCCTAATCACATCGATCTTATTCAGATAAACAACCAAAGATGAAATACCTATCTGACGAGCTAAAAGAATATGCTCCTTCGTCTGAGGCATAGGACCGTCATCTGCAGAACATACAAGAATAGCACCATCAGCTTGCGCCGCACCAGTAATCATATTCTTCACATAATCAGCGTGTCCAGGACAATCAATGTGGCTATAAAAACGATTCTCAGTCCTATAGTGTACATGCGCAGTAGAAATAGTAATGCCTCGAACCCGCTCTTCCGGCGCACTGTCAATATCGCCGTAGCCCTTCTTCTCATCACTATAGTACTTCGTAATAGCCGCGGTTAGCGTCGTCTTACCATGATCAACGTGACCTATAGTACTAAGACCAAGACTCTCTTTGTCTCGAACAAAATGTTTATCTGACATCAAACAAATTCCCTTTATTTCAACACATCTTCAATAAATATAAAGCCACAAAACAAGATTTTCTCAGAAAAGCATTTGTTTACAGCAAATCATATCGATTTTGCAACAGAATATTTCTCCTGTATCTCTTTAGAAACATGCGCAGGAACAGGAGCATAATGGTCAAAAACCATTGTATATTGCCCCCGACCCTGCGACATGGAACGCAATGAATCTACATATTTAAACATACAAGCCAGAGGCACATGAGCATCAATCACGACATATACAGAACGATTTTCTTGCCCCTGAATCTGCCCCCTTCGTGAACTCAAATCACCAATAACATCCCCAACATATTCCCCAGGAATAACAACCTCAACCTTCATAATCGGTTCCAATAATTGCACACCCATTTTACTTGCCGCCTCTCTAAAACAAGCGCGCGCGGCAATCTCAAAGGCAAGGACAGAGGAATCAACATCATGATAAGAACCATCCAACAAGGTAACTTTCATTCCGAGCATAGGAAAGCCCGCCATTGGCCCAGAGGAAAGCATACTCTCGACACCCTTTCGAACACCAGGAATATACTCTTTCGGAATAGCCCCCCCTACAATTTTGGACACGAATATAAAATCATCCCCATCTGGATTAGGCTCAAATTCTATTTTAACTCTAGAAAACTGCCCTGCACCACCAGACTGCTTTTTATGAATATAGTCATGAACGCAAACCTTAGTAACCGATTCACGGTAAGAAACATAAGGAGCACCAACATTAGCATCCACCCTAAATTCACGTGACATCCTATCCACAATAATATCAAGATGCAATTCACCCATACCAGCTATAATAGTTTGACCAGAATCTGGATCTGATCGCACTTGCAAGGAAGGATCTTCTGCAGCAAGGCGACTTAAAGCCAAAGACATCCGTTCTTGATCACCCTTCGATTTAGGCTCAACAGCAACCTGTATAACAGGATCAGGAAAATCCATTCTCTCTAAAATAATAGGCTTAGAAGGATCACACAAAGTCTCCCCCGTCACTGTATCTTTCAGACCAGCAAGAGCAATAATATCTCCACAATAAGCTTCGTCAATATCTTCACGAGTATTAGAATGCATTTGCATCATACGACCAACTCGTTCCTTTTTACCCTTGATCGTATTTAATAAAGAATCCCCCTTGGAAACCTTTCCTGAATAAATCCGACAAAAAGTCAAAGAGCCAACAAAACTATCCGCCATTACTTTAAATGCCAGCATAGAAAGAGGTGCGGAATCTAATGCGGGAACATCAACTTCACTTTCACTCTTCACATCAATACCCTTAATTGCCCGCACATCAAGAGGAGAGGGCAAATAGTCAACAACAGCATCCAACAACGGCTGAACGCCTTTGTTCTTAAAAGAAGACCCACACAGAACAGGGAAAAACTTCACGGAAATAGTTCCCAAGCGAACCAAAGAACGTATCCTATCAGGAGTAAAACACTCACCCTTCAGGTAAGAATCCATCGCAGAATCATCCAATTCAACAATGGCCTCAATCATCTTCTCACGATAAGTATCAGCCAAATCTTTCATGTCTTCAGGTATTTCTACGACATCCCAACTTGCACCCAAATCCTCATTTTTCCATAAAAGAGCTTTCATTTCAATTAAGTCAATGACGCCTTGAAAATCACTTTCAGATCCGACAGGCAACTGCACCACCAAAGGATTCGCCCCAAGACGAGAAGAAATCATTTCAACAGAACGATAAAAGTCCGCGCCCATCTTATCCATTTTATTGCAAAATATCACGCGCGGAGTAGAATACTTGTTCGCCTGACGCCATACCGTTTCTGTTTGAGGTTCAACACCAGCATTAGCATCTAACAATGTTATCGCACCATCCGAAACACGAATAGAACGTTCTACTTCCATAGTAAAGTCAACGTGTCCAGGAGTATCAATAATTGTCAATTTTTTCTGAACACCATCACGTCCCTGCCAAAAAACTGTAGTAGATGCAGAAGTAATAGTAATACCACGCTCTTGTTCTTGCTCCATCCAGTCCATCGTAGCAGAACCATCATGCACTTCTCCGATCTTATGGGACTTCCCAGCATAGTATAATATACGCTCAGTAGTAGTCGTCTTCCCAGCATCTATATGTGCCATGATACCAAAATTACGACTGTCTTCTATTTTACACTTACGCGACATTTTTCTTGCACCCCTCGCAACAATTTACCAACGATAGTGCGAAAAAGCACGATTAGCATCAGCTACCTTATGCGTCTCTTCACGCTTTTTAACGGCAACCCCTCGATTGTTAGCTGCATCGATAATTTCTCCACCCAATCGATCTATCATAGTTGTTTCATTACGCTTACGTGCCGCCGTTATAATCCAACGAATTGCCAGAGCCTGACTACGCTTTGTCGTTATTTCTCCAGGAACACTATATGCAGCACCCCCTACACGACGAGTTCGCACTTCAACCTGCGGAGTAACATTACTCAAGGCCTGGCGAAACAGAGTAATTGGATCTTGCTTCTCTTTCTTTTCAATTAGATCAAATGCTCCGTAAACAATCTTTACTGCTACAGACTTTTTGCCAGCATACATAATAGCATTCATGAATTTAGCAACAATAGCATCAGAAAACTTTGGATCAGGCAATACTTCACGCACTACCGCTCTACGACGTCGGGACATAATAACTCTCTGTCTTTTACAATCTACTTACAACAAACACTCTAAAAAATACCAAAACTTTTATCAGAAAAACTAAACTACTTAGGACGCTCAGCCCCATATCGAGAACGAGCCTGCTTCCGATTCTTAACACCCTGTGCATCAAGAACCCCTCTAATCACCCGATATTTAACCCCAGGGAGATCTTTTACGCGACCACCACACAACATGACAACTGAGTGCTCCTGCAAATTATGACCTTCTCCAGGGACATATGCTATAACTTCAACATCACTTGTCAAACGTGCTTTAATAACTTTACGCAACGCAGAATTAGGCTTTTTAGGCGTCACTGTGTAAACACGAAGACACACCCCTCTCTTTTGAGGATTACCTCTAAGAGCAGTTACTTTAGCACGAACGCGAAAAGAGCCCTTGCGAGGTTTGCGTATAAGCTGATTAACAGTAGGCATTTATAGCACTCTCCATAAAAAAATCTTCATATCCCTCATTTTATAATCCAAAAATAAAACACAACTGCTACATATAAAACGCACCCGCTACTAGCACAATCAAAAACCATAGGAAAGCACATCAAAAAAGACGCGTTCACGAAAAACCATATTCCTGGGAATTATACCAGAAAAAGAACACAAAACCTAATCTTAGATACAGGCTCCCTTTGGTGGTAATATTTTCTTCTGCTCACGTCAAGATGAATCCATACAAAATCATCAAAAAACTAAAATCTCTTCAATATAGCAATAATATTTTCTCTTAATTTGCAATTTTTTTTGAAATAATATTAAAAAATAAATAACCATATTCCATGATATCCACCTCTATTTTTATGGAAAAGTGTATACTTCTTCCAAAATTTAGTTAGAAATTCCCATGTAAGGGAACCATTGTTTTACCATATAAACACCTCTATACTATGAAATCAAAAAAAAATTAATTGTAACAGATCTAATTTAATACGATTAAAATATATTGATGTAAGAATAAGGTCGTTTTATTTATGTGAAGTATGAATCGTGATCCTTGCTTTTTTTTTAAAAAAACTTTTTATTCATATACTAAGTAGTTATATGAAACCTTGTTTGTTAATACAATAATTGATGTCAAGGAATAAATGCTTGACTGTGATCTCTTTAATAATGAAAACCAAAATGAGAAGTTTTACTTGATATCCTATGACTGACAAAAAACAAAAAATTAACTTAATATTAATCCGAAACCTTGCACATGTCTTGAACGAAACTAACTTGACAGAAGTTGAGATAGATACCGATGGAATGCGCATTCGCCTTTTACGCTCTCCGCAAAAGGATGTCATAACAAATTGTTACTATGAAAACCATAAAATTAGCAATTCTTCGGTGGAAATTACAACATCCAGTGTAATGGAAGATCCTAGATGTGAATCAAAAACGGATCCTCTTCCCATCTCTGACAATTCACATACGGTAACATCTCCAATGGTGGGAACTGCATACTTAGCTAGTAGCCCAGGGAGCGATCCCTTCGTTAATAAAGGAAGCGCTGTACTGAAGGGACAAACCATTATCATTATTGAAGCCATGAAAACCATGAACCCTATTTTAGCACCATGCTCCGGTACAGTGATTGATATCAAGGTACAAGATGGGCAATTAGTCGAATATGGTGACGCACTATTAGTTTTAAAAAAGAAAGAAGACAATAAATGATTTCCAAAATTCTTATTGCTAACCGCGGAGAAATCGCCTTACGTATTTTACGTGCCTGCAAAGAATTAGGAATTGCCACAGTTGCAGTACATTCAACGGCAGATTCTGGCGCAATGCATGTACGCTTAGCAGATGAAAGCGTATGTATTGGCCCCCCTCCTTCGAAAGATAGCTATCTGAATATTCAACAAATAGTAGCTGCATGTGAAATAACAAATGCTGATGCCGTTCATCCTGGATACGGATTTCTGTCGGAAAATGCAAAATTTGCCGAGATATTAGAAGCTCATAATATTAAGTTCATTGGCCCTTCTTCAGAACATATAAGGATTATGGGCGATAAAATTACTGCTAAAGAAACTGCTCAAAAACTTGGGATTCCTGTAGTTCCTGGATCTGGAGCAGTGTCTACTGATAATGCTATGCCTATAGCTAAAAAAATAGGTTTTCCAGTGTTAATCAAGGCTTCCGCAGGCGGTGGAGGACGTGGTATGCGCATATCACACTCTGAAAAAGACCTTATGGAAGCAATTAATCAGGCACGCTCTGAAGCACTCCTCGCTTTTGGCAACGATGCAGTTTACATAGAAAAATATCTTTTAAATCCACGCCATATTGAAATACAAGTTTTTGGAGACGGTATGGGAAATGCTGTTCATTTTGGTGAACGCGATTGCTCCGTACAACGTCGAAATCAAAAAATATGGGAAGAAGCGCACTCTCCTGTAATAAGCGCACAAGATCGCGAAAAAATAGGAGAAATATGCGTAGAAGCAATGAAAAAAATTTCTTATCGTGGCGCGGGAACTATTGAATTTCTTTATGAAAACGGAAATTTCTACTTTATAGAAATGAATACACGATTACAAGTAGAGCACCCTATCACTGAAGCGATCACAGGTATAGATCTTGTGCATGAGCAAATATACGTGGCATTAGAAAATCGTTTGTCTATTCAACAAAAAGATATAACCTTCTCTGGCCATGCTATCGAATGTCGTATTAATGCTGAAGACCCTGAGACATTCGTCCCTAATCCAGGGAAAATAACTTATTATCATGCTCCTGGTGGCTTAGGGATCAGAATGGACTCCGCATCTTATCAGGGATACGTCATCCCTTCTTACTATGATAGCCTTATCGCTAAATTAATTGTCCATGGAAAAAACCGCAAAGAATGTATGATGCGTCTAAATCGTGCATTAAATGAGATTATTATCGATGGAATAAAAACAACTATACCGTTATTTCAAAAACTTATAAAAAATGATGATATCATAAAAGGTAATTATGATATCCATTGGTTAGAAAATAATTATTTAAAACAAAAATAATAGATGTCCATCCCCGAAATACCAACATTATGAATATAAGTCCAGATATTCTAATAAAAGCGTATTCTTCAGGAATATTTCCAATGGCAGATTCAGCTGATGGCCAGGATATTTCATGGATCAAACCTTTAAAAAGAGGTATAATTCCCCTCGAAAAATTTCATGTTCCAAAAAGCTTGAAAAAAATATATTCGAAGGGGATTATATGATATCCGCATTGACTCGGCATTCGAAAGTGTGATCTCTGCTTGCGCTCAAAAAACATCGGATCGCCCATCTACCTGGATTAATATGCAAATCCAAAATTCATATATTGATCTTTTCCATATGGGATATGCTCATACAATAGAAGCGTGGAAAGAAGAAGAATTGGTAGGAGGTCTATATGGAGTATCACTTGGAGCGGCATTTTTTGGAGAAAGTATGTTTTCTCGCATGGAGAATACGTCGAAAGTTTGTCTTGTTCATCTGGTTGAACATCTAAAAAAACGTAAGTTTTTATTATTAGATACACAGTTTATAACTAACCATTTACGACAATTTGGAGCTATAGAAATAAGCCACACTCAATACGAAAAACTACTCACCAACGCTCTGAAATATTCAACTATATCTTTTTATAATAATAATATGATTTATAATAATAATATCAATTTTTACATATAATTTCTTAGCAGAATTTTAATATCGATCAAAAAGTATTTTTGCGATTAATGTAAATCCTCAATACTTTCTAATGAGTTATCGATCTTTCATCTTTATTAACAACAATATCCCCTACGGATAAAGACAATGAGTTATCCCCGGAACTATCAATAGATTCTGGCATTCTCAACAATGCATGTTTGAGCACATCTTCCATAAAAGAAACAGATATGATTTCTAATCCGTTTTTAACATTTTCAGGAATTTCTATTAAATCTTTGACATTTTCTTCAGGAATAAGAACTTTTGTAATACCCGCCCTTAGAGCAGCGAGAAGCTTTTCTTTCAGGCCTCCTATTGGCAATATTCTTCCACGAAGCGTCAATTCACCCGTCATAGCAACATTTTTACAAACCGGGATAGAAGTCATCACAGATACTATTGAAGTAGCCATAGCAATTCCAGCAGATGGCCCATCTTTAGGCGTTGCACCTTCTGGAACATGAACATGTATATTGGCATCACTAAATGCCGAAGGAAGGATACCAAAAAACGCAGCTCTTGATTTAACATAAGAAGAAGCAGCTAAAATAGATTCTTTCATAATGTCTTTAAGATTACCTGTAATCGTAATTTTCCCTTTGCCGGGCATGATGATACATTCTATAGTCAATATCTCACCCCCTACTTCAGTCCACGCCAATCCTGTAACGATACCGACTTGATCTTCCCCTTCTATTTTACCGTACTTATAATGCGGAACTCCTAGGTAATCTTGCAAATTATTTTCATCGATCGAAATAATCTGTTCAACGCCTTTTACAATTTTTGTCACTGCTTTACGCGCTATTTTCATCAACTCACGTTCAAAACCACGAACCCCTGCTTCACGCGTAAAGAGTCGAATGATTTTTAACAATACATCATCACTGATATAAAATTCTTTCGACTTCAGAGCACTTGCTTTCAAAACTTTTTTAATAAGATAATTCTTAGCTATTTGTAATTTTTCTTCTTCAGTATAACCAGCAATACGAATAATTTCCATACGATCCATCAAAGGAAGGGGAATATTTAACGTATTCGCTGTCATAACAAACATAACATTGGACAAATCATATTCGACTTCCAAATAGTGATCAATAAATGAAGAATTCTGAGATGGATCTAAAACTTCTAATAATGCGGCAGATGGATCACCCCTTAGGTCTGATCCCATTTTATCCACCTCATCCAATAACAACAAAGGATTGCTGGTTTTAGCTTTTTTAAGTGACTGTATAATCCTACCAGGCATAGACCCTATGTAAGTTCTACGATGCCCTCTAATATCCGCCTCATCATAAACACCACCAAGAGACATCCGCACATACTGACGCCCTGTCGCTTTCGCAATAGACTGTGCTAGTGATGTTTTTCCAACACCTGGAGGACCTACAAAGCAGAGAATCAACCCTTTATTCTCGGCAGAACGAATCTGAATTGCTAAATACTCAATAATTCGTTCTTTAACCTTTGCAAGACCAAAATGATCTTGATCAAGGACATTAATAGAGAAATCAAGATCCTTTGTGGTCTTTGAATTTTTATACCACGGGACACCCAAAAGCCAATCTAAATAATTACGCACCACAGAGGATTCAGCAGAAAGAGGATTCATCTGTCGTAATTTACGTAATTCAGATAAAGCTTTTTCACGAGCTTCTTTTGAAAGTTTTGTTTTAGAAATACGCGATTCAAATTCGCTTATTTCATCACCACTTTCTTCACCATCATCAAGCTCTTTTTGAATTGCCTTCATTTGCTCATTCAAATAGTACTCACGCTGTGTTTTTTCCATCTGACGTTTTACTCGAGAGCGTATACGCTTCTCAACTTGCAAAATAGATATTTCACTTTCCATAAAAGCAAGCAAAATTTCAAAACGTTCTTTTATAGAAGAAACCTCTAATATCTTTTGTTTTTCAGTAACTTTAATTGATAAATTAGCGGCAATAACATCTGCTAATTTTGAAAAATCTTCAATTTGAGAAATTGTCCCTATAACTTCAGGAGAAATTTTTTTATTTAATTTTATATAATTAGCAAATTCCGAGGTAACAGAACGACTAAGAGCCTCAAGCTCAATTGCATCTTCGTTAGGATCTGGCAAAACATCAGTCGTAGCTTCTAAAAAGTCATCCCGATCTATACAGTCAACAATACGTGCTCGAACATTGCCCTCTACCAAAGTTTTTATAGTACCATCAGGCAATCTTAATACTTGTAATATATCAACTATAGTGCCAATTTTATAAATGGAAGAAGCCCCTGGATTTTCATCATTTGAGTCCAATTGAGCAACAAGAACAATTTTCTTATGTGAACTAACCGCCTCATCGAGAGCACGAACAGATTTATCTCGTCCCACGAACAATGGAACGATCATATAAGGAAAAACCACAATATCACGCAACGGCAAAAGTGGATAAACTACATTAGCATCTCCACGACGGTCATTAATATCGTCTTCACGCACAATACCTAACTTATTTTCACCGTTTTGACTCAAAACCACCCACCGAAATAAATAATTACGACTTATAATACACAGATTAGATATTTATAAAAATAATTTCAACATTTTATTATATAGATATCTCTACTTCCACTGACACTCAACACATCATCTCATTAGCATACACAAGATCCAAAAAATCTTAGTATCCATTTCAAAGAAAATTCTATTTATCAATGATACATAAATGATCAAGCTGAAACATTAGCCTTTTCATCTCTCCTATCAGCATATACATTGAGAGGACATGCCTTACCTTTTACAACATCTTCGGAAATAATCACGCTGCTCACTCCCTTCAGCATAGGTAATTCAAACATGGTATCAAGGAGTATTTTTTCTAATATAGAACGCAAACCACGAGCTCCTGTTTTGTGAACAATAGCACGCTTAGCAATCTCTCTCAACGCATCCTCATGGAAAACAAGCTCTACTTCCTCCATGCCAAAAAGACATTGATACTGCTTTATCAAAGCATTTTTAGGCTCAGAAAGAATTCTAACAAGAGAATCCTCATCAATATCTTCAAGAGTTGCCAACACAGGAAGACGCCCTATAAATTCCGGAATTAATCCAAATTTCACCAAATCTTCCGATTCAAGATTACGCAATACCTCTCCAACAGGACGATCATCTGAATCCTTAACAACAGCAGAGAATCCTATGGATGCTTTCTCTCCTCGAGCAGAAATAATCCGATCTAGTCCTGCGAATGCCCCACCACAAATGAACAAAATATTGGTTGTATCTACTTGTAAGAATTCTTGCTGAGGATGCTTCCTCCCTCCTTGTGGGGGAACAGAAGCAATAGTTCCTTCCATAATTTTCAAAAGAGCCTGCTGCACTCCTTCACCTGAAACATCTCGGGTAATGGAGGGATTATCAGATTTTCGAGATATTTTATCCACTTCATCAATATAGACTATACCACGCTGAGCACGTTCTACATTATAATCTGCCGCCTGCAACAACTTGAGAATAATATTTTCAACATCTTCACCGACATAACCAGCTTCAGTCAACGTTGTCGCATCAGCCATTGTGAAAGGAACATCGATAATACGCGCTAGAGTCTGAGCAAGATAAGTCTTACCACATCCCGTAGGACCAACTAAAAGAATATTAGATTTAGAAAGTTCTATATTACTATTTTTGGAAGAATGCGCTAAACGTTTATAGTGATTATGAACCGCAACTGACAAAACCTTTTTTGCCTGCTTTTGTCCAATAACATACTCATCTAAAACATTAAGTATTTCTTGTGGATTCGGAACACCTTCATGCGATTTTGCGATAGAAGACTTATTCTCTTCACGAATGATATCCATACATAATTCAACGCACTCGTCACATACAAATACCGTAGGACCTGCAATCAATTTTCGAACTTCGTGCTGACTTTTACCGCAAAAGGAACAATAAAGCGCGTTCTTTGAGACACTACCATTACTACCGGCTTTACTCATAGAATCCCTCCTTAATTAGCAAGATGCAAAAAATAAATAGCTTAAAAGACATCAACAATGATTTAATCAACTAAACACCACGCTTTTATTACCATAAAATCCATCCTTCGTAGTTAAAACATGCTTCCTCACATGTTTATGCACAATTTTAAATATCCATTAATGAATATCTGTCCCACACACAGTAAATAACTGATGCAGATTACGCTATACTGTCCTATGAAATATTTCCAACATCTTAAAATACAGATAAAATCCAATATTACTTTTTTTCTTCTTCAATATCAACTCGAGACACCAACACCTTATCAATCAACCCCCACTCATAAGCTTCATCAGAAGACATAAAGTAATCACGATCTAACGTCTTCTCAACCTCTTCATATGTTTTGTCACAATGTTTAACATATATGTTGTTCAAACGATGCTTGATTTTCATAATATCGCGAGCATGACGTTCAATGTCCGAAGCCTGACCAGAAAATCCTCCAGATGGCTGGTGTAACATAATGCGCGCATTAGGAAGTGAAAAACGCATACCCTTACTACCAGCGGCTAAAAGCAACGAACCCATCGAAGCTGCT
Organism: Candidatus Liberibacter africanus PTSAPSY; assembly: GCF_001021085.1. Lineage (NCBI taxonomy): Bacteria > Pseudomonadati > Pseudomonadota > Alphaproteobacteria > Hyphomicrobiales > Rhizobiaceae > Liberibacter > Candidatus Liberibacter africanus. Next base: position 210,423 of record NZ_CP004021.1, read on the forward strand.
TGACCTATACACAATGTTGATATGGGAGGCTTGATAAACTGCATAGTATCATAAATTGCCATTCCAGCCGTCACCACACCTCCTGGAGAATTAATATATAAAGATATTTCTTTTTGTGGATTTTCTGCCTCAAGAAACAAAAGCTGAGCACATACCAGTGTAGCCATATGATCTTCAATCTGACCAGTCACAAAAACAATCCGCTCTTTAAGTAGCCGAGAATAAATATCATAAGAACGCTCTCCCCTGTTAGTTTGCTCCACCACCATCGGAACAAGACTTAGAGATAAATCTTCTGAAACGTTCTGCTTATATTCCTTAATAAAATCCATATTCCCAATACTCCTAACCTATAATGAATATATATATGCAAAAATCCACTTTGCAACATCAAGAAATATGATCAATCTCTTCGAGATATCCCCATAATTTAAAATCCCAACGTCCCATACAAATCCCTATAAAAATGTTAATTCAACTTCGAAAAAACAAATATGCGAAACTTTATGTATCAATAACTATACCATGCTTATTAAAATATCATCCACATTATCGATTGCTCTAACGTTTAATAGCATATCTCAAAAACATAAAGAACCGCAGTATTGTAAAAAGAATATTTTATTCAGATATTGTTGAGTTAATATCCAATAAGATCTTTGTTGACCAACTCATATTGCGAAGAAACATCCAAGGAGAATTTCACAACCTTCAAATATTTATAAAACACCCATTATCTTGCCTAAACTCTACTAGAGCGGGATAGTTTATCTTTTTCATAATCTTCAAAATTACCCTCAAACCACTCAACATGGCCATTTCCTTCAAAAGCCAAAATATGTGTTGCCAAACGATCTAAAAACATACGATCATGACTAATAATAACAGCACACCCTGCAAAATTTTCTAATGCATCTTCAAGAGCAGATAATGTTTCTGTATCTAAATCATTTGTAGGCTCATCAAGCAAAATGACATTTCCGCCACTTTTAAGAATTTTTGCCAAATGAACACGACCTCTTTGGCCACCAGAAAGAGATCCAATAAGTTGCTGTTGATCCCCGCCTTTAAAATTAAAAGAACCACAATAAGCGCGCGAATTTACATCATGTCCGTTGAGTTTGATTATATCAGCTCCGCCTGAAATCTCTTCCCAAACCGTTTTTTCGGCATTCAAAGAATCTCTGCTTTGATCAATATAACTCAAACATACTGTATCTCCGATATTTATCGTACCAGAATCGGGAACCTCCTCTCCTATCAACATACGGAATAAAGTGGTCTTTCCCGCTCCATTAGCACCAATAACACCTACAATCCCTCCAGGAGGCAACTTAAAGGAAAGATTATCAATTAATCGACAATCATTATAAGACTTAGAGATATTTGTAGCTTCAATCACAACATTACCCAAACGCTTCCCTACAGGAATAATAATCTGAGCATTACCAGGATGACGCTGCAAAGAAGATTCCACTAATTCTTCATAAGAACGAATACGAGATTTAGATTTAGATTGCCTTGCTTTAGGAGAAGAAACAATCCATTCTCGCTCACGCTCTATTGCTTTTTGACGGGAAATTTCTTCACGATTTTCCTGCGCCATACGCTTAGCTTTTCCATGCAAATATGCAGAATAATTTCCCTGATAAGGAATTCCTTTCCCACGATCAACTTCCAAAATCCAATTTGTCACATTATCTAAAAAATATCGATCATGGGTAACCATCAAAACAGCACCAGAATATTCTCGTAAATATTTTTCCATCCACGCAATAGTTTCTGCATCGAGATGATTAGTTGGTTCATCGAGCAACAAAAGATCTGGACGAGAAAGCAATAACCTACAAAGCGCCACACGTCTCTTCTCTCCTCCAGAAAGCGAAACAACATCTGCTGCGCCATCAGGACAATGAAGCGATTCTATCGCCATTTGCACCTCAGTATCAAGATCCCATAACCCTTTGGTATCAATAATATCTTGTAATACAGCAACCTCTTCTGCTGTATCTTCAGAATAGTTCATCATTAATGCGTTATAACGGTCAAGGATTTCTTGTTTCTTAGCAACACCCTCTACAATATTTTCTCGTACGGTTTTAGAATAATCCAACTGTGGTTCCTGTGGCAAATAACCAACTGTAAAACCATCTGCCAACCAAGCATCACCACTATATTCTTTATCAATGCCAGCCATAATCCGTAAAATAGTTGACTTCCCAGCACCATTAGGACCAAGAATACCTATTTTTGCATCTGGATAAAAGGAAAGATTAATGCCATCTAAAATTTTTTTGGCCCCAAAAACCTTACTAAGACCTTCCATATGATAAATAAACTTACGCGCCATAAAAAATACCCTTACTTTTTAATTGAGTTTTAGGTCAACTATGCTACTAAATCAACGACTGATGAATTGGTTTTTTACCAAAATAGTATATCTTGGCATTTATAGAAGAATAGGATCAAAATTGCATGTCACGGAAAATAGTTTTAACCGAAGAAACAAATATAAGCAAGATTTCTTACTCATGCAACCAAACACATAAAATACCTCGTGCTATTATACTCATTTGCCAAAGCATAGAAGAGAACCCTGAAGACTACAATGCTTTCTGTGAATATCTTTCAGAAGAAAATATAGCTTATTATATTTATAGTTACCGTAATACCATAAACAAAGATCCTAATATATCCTATGGGCATCTTGGTGAAAGAAGAGATTCCACAATCTTACAAGATGTAATGAAATTGCGTACATTGATTTCAGATAATCACGGCAATGCACCTGTACTCCTCTTCGGATATTCCCTTGGCACAATTATCGCTTTATCGACGCTCATTAATTATCCACAAAAATTCTCTGGTATTGCACTATGGAATCTTGATATGTTTTTTGAAAAATACAGCTGCATTTTGATGACATTATTCTTAAAAATGGAAAAGTTTTTCAAGAGGATCAGATACCCCAAGCAAATTAATGCACAATTTAACAAGCAATCTGTGGAATAGAAACAATGAAAATTGGAAATGTTTTCTTCAATATTCGTCTCTAAAAAGCAATGACCAAAATAAAGTATTCAATCCCCAGAACATACCGATATCAGTATGGATGGAATTGATGTCAATGGCCACCGATATCAATACCCAAGGATCTTTCAATCCACTATCCAGATTCACACCTTTCTACCTTATTGGAGGAGGAAACGCCCATTCTGACATTGAAGATTATTCTCAAACATATAAATTAGCCAATAGACTGCAAAACGAAAAATTTCATGACACGTCCTTGATAAGTTTACCTTCAGTACAATCTGACGATCTATGCATACCACATGCGCCCCAAGCAATTAGAAAGTTGCGCAATTGGATAGTGAATTCATACATACCAAAAGTAACACCCCTCATATCTCAAAATAAAAAATGAATATGGTATCCTCAAAAACAAAAAACATTCCCGTTTTGATACAGTTTTCTCCTGAAAAAAATCTTTGTCTATAGCTTATTGCGAAAATAAGATCCTAAAATATCAACTCTTCTAAAAGCCTCTATAATTTTCACAGTTTTCTCATATTCAAATTGTTATGCAATATAAAATATTGGCAAAATTATCGTAATAAATCCCCAAAATAACAAATAAAATGTATAAAATGGTTATTTTTAAGTTGACCATTGGAATGGATACGCATATTGTCTTTGCACGAAGGTTTATTCCATAATAATCTTTGAGAGCGCGTAGCTCAGTCGGTAGAGCGGTCGGCTTTTAACCGGTAGGTCCTGGGTTCGAGCCCCAGCGCGCTCACCAATGCATAATAATTAAAGACCATAAAATTTTCTACTTTTATGATTCAATGTTAAATTACCAAGATAAATGATACGCGGATTATTAAAAAATAATTTTCTTATAGATATTTTTGGATGATGCGCAGAGAAACCTTCTACATATAAAAAGACTTATCTCATGCGTTCATAACTTCAAAATTCATAATATCTCGGCAATTTTAGCCCGTATATAGCAGTGAACAATCAACCATTCTCTCGAATGGTCCTGCTCTTTTGACGTTCCCAATCACGCTTCTTCTCAGCCTCACGTTTATCATAATTTTTCTTACCTTGAGCAAGAGCAAGAGCAATTTTCGCAATCCCTTTTACATTAAAATAAATTTTCATTGGAACAATAGTCATACCATCGCGACGCACAGCTGCGTGCAAACGACGTATCTCTTTTTTACAAAGCAAAAGCTTCCGATTTCTACGAGGATAATGATTAAAACGATTAGCTTGTAAATATTCTGGAATATAAGTATTTGTTAGCCAAATTTCATCATTTTCAAAAGTAGCATAAGAATCAGCAATATTAACCTTCGATACCCGCAGAGACTTAACCTCGGTTCCCGTTAACACAATACCAGCTTCAAATGAGCGAACAATATGATAATTATATCGAGCCCTTCTATTTTCAGATATCACTCTTTTAGAAGAATCACTACGAAATTTATAACTCATACCCACCCCCAACATCATCTCATAAAGAGCCATTCCTTGCAATAAAGTAGATTCTGGAATGAAATCATTCAATACATTGTCCCGCCCACTCAAGGGCTTGATCAATAGCAATCATAGTCTCTTTTTCAAGAATTGATACCATAGGTGACCGCACTATCAAAGACATGTTTCTTCCTAAACGGGATAGAGCATATTTTACACAACACATGGAAGGCTCTATAAACAGTGCTCGATGAAGAGGCATAAGTTTATCTTGATATTCAAGAGCTTGACGATAATCTCCTTGAATCGTCGCTTTTTGGAATGCAGCACAAAGCCTTGGCACAACATTGGCCGTAACAGAAATACACCCAACACCTCCGTGAGCATTAAATCCCAAAGCCGAAGAATCCTCTCCTGACAATTGAATAAAATCTCTCCCACAAGAAAGACGTTGTTCTGATACCAAGTCAATTCTGCCTGTAGCATCCTTGACTCCCACCACATTAGGATAAGTTTTTGATAACTGCGCCATCGTCTCAACATCCATTTCAATAACTGTACGGCTTGGATTATTATAGACATAAATAGGCAATTTTACCTTAGTCGCTATTTCCCCAAAATGGGCCAATAGTCCTTTTTTATTAGGTTTATTATAATAAGGAATGACAACCAACAATGCATCAGCTCCGACTTTTTGAGCATATTGAGCTAATTCAATTGATTCACTAGTATTATTAGAGCCAACTCCAGCCATCACAGGCACACGACCTGCCGCCGTTTTAACGCACAATTCAATAATTCGACAATGTTCTTCATGCGATAATGTCGAAGACTCTCCCGTAGTACCAGCAGGGACAAGACCTCTAGATCCCTCAGATATTTGCCATTCAATATGCTCTATAAAAGCATTTTCATCAATTGAATTATCTTTTGTAAACGGCGTAATCAATGCAGGAATAGACTCACCAAATAACATATAAAACTCCAGAATATCTGAAAATGCCAAAAGCAACAAAAAATGGCATCACATATAAAATACACGTAACAAAACCAACCAATACTCCAATATACTAAATATATCAAATGTATCCATATTAAAATAGAATTAATAATATTTATATCTCGTAATGACTACACTATATCTTAAAAATGGAGTTAAAACTATTGACGAATATAGCTCGAAACAAGTATTAATGCAGATAAAAGAAATTTTGGATTGTTCATTCTACCATTTTCCAAAATAACTCTCTGTGAGATGGTCAATACGGACTTAGTATAATAAATAATCTTGAGAGTGAAATCCTTTATGAAAAAAGAGAGTCATCTTTTTCTCGTCGATGGATCTAGTTTTATATATAGAGCCTTTTATGCAACCCCCCCTCTTTCCCGTAAACGAGATGGACTACCTGTTAACGCCATTGCTGGTTTCTGTAATATGCTATGGAAATTATTGCAAAGTTTTCGCAAAGAAAACACAGCATCACATTTTGCTGTTATTTTCGATCATCCTGCTATAACTTTTCGCAATGAACTTTACTCTGATTACAAAGCAAATCGACCTGAAACCCCCGAAACTTTACTGCCACAATTACCTCTTGTACGTCTTGCAACACAAGCATTTGGAATACCTTCTATTGAAATCAAAGGGTTTGAAGCAGATGATATTATCGCAACCTATACACATATCGCCGAAAAACAAGGGTTTTTTGTTACTATAGTTGCTACAGATAAAGACTTAACACAATTAATAAGCCCTACTACTTGTTTATACGACACCCTCAAAGAAGAAAAAATAGACGTTAAACATGTTATTAAAAAATGGGGTGTTGCCCCAGAACAAATGATCTGTTTACAAGCATTAACAGGAGATTCTACCGACAATATTCCTGGAATTCCAGGAATAGGCTATAAGACCGCGGCATCATTGTTGCAAGAATATGGCAATCTTGAAAATATTCTTATCAACGCGAGTAAAATAAAACAAAATAAAAGACGCGAAAACATTATAGAATACGCTGATACAGCGCTCCTTTCCCGCAAACTTGTAACACTACGTACTGACGTGCCAGTAACTATGTCACTAAAAAATCTTATATTACAAGATTGCAATGCCCCTCAACTTATTGCTTTCCTCAAAGCACTCGAATTCACAACACTCACCAAACGTGTTGCTACATTTTTTGATTGTGATGCAAATAATATTGAACCTTCAATTTTAGATATCGATACTCATGAAGGTCAAAAGAGCACTTCAGAAGCAGATAAAAATATCAATGTCAATATAGAAAAAAATCAATTAAAAAGTGATGTAAATCAACCAAAAAAAATGGTTTCAGAACATACTCCTCAAAAATTGTTTTTAGAACGTTTACAATTACTAACCCAATATCCAATAAAAAATGATTTTTATACCAAAATATCGAATATCCAAGACCTGAAAAAATTGGTTCAAATACTAGAAATAGCTGGCTGTGCTTCTTTTAAAATAATTACAGATACAGTTAACGCTTTGCATTCCAAACCTATAGCTTTTGCTTTCAGTATTCTTCACCAAAAAGATAGCACACCATTCGAAATAGAAACCATCTTTGTCGATCTTTCCTTTCCTATATCGCAAAATATCGCACAAAGTACACCTACAGAGCAAAATATATCAATCACAGAAATTTTATCACACTTAAAAAACTTTTTCGAAAATGAACACTTTCTCAAAATAGGTCACAATATCAAATATGATAAATTAGTACTCCATCGTTATGGAATAAACATACAAGGATTTGATGATATTATGCTCATGTCTTATATTTTGGATTCTGGACGATCTTCTCACGATATGGTGAATATCGCAAAAAAATGGCTATCTTATACGCTTGTCCCACGCAAAGAGATCTTGCAATCAGGAAAATCCTTCATATCTACTGATTACATGTCTGATCCACAAATCCAAAAATATGTTATAGAGAGTAGCAGTATTATTTTACAATTATGGTTACTTCTGAGGCCAAAATTAATTGTCGAAAAATTAATCCATGTATACGAGAGATTGGATAAACCAATGATTGATGTTGTATCCAAAATGGAAACAACAGGCATTCAAATAGATCCAGAACTACTTGCAAAAATCTCAGATGAGATATCTAAAAATCTCTTGTCCTTGGAAGAAAAGATATACAATCTTGCCGGAGAAAAATTCAACATCGGCTCTCCTAAACAATTAGGTAATATTTTATTTACAAAACTGAAATTTCCAAGCAAAACAAAAACAAAAACAGGACAATGGAAAACTACAGCTCAAGATCTTGAACAAGTAAACTGTGGCCAAAATACAATAATAGAACATATATTAGAATGGCGCCAACTCGCAAAGATAAAGTCCACATACTCTGATTCTCTTCCAAACCATATTGACAAAAAAACACAACGTGTTCATACTTTTTATTCCCTAGCTTCTACAATGACTGGACGACTTGCTTCCTTAGAGCCTAATCTTCAAAATATTCCTATAAAAACTGATTTAGGGAAAAAAATTCGTAAAGCGTTTATTGCTCCCCGTAACAAAAAAATCATTTCTGCAGATTACAGCCAAATTGAATTACGTATTTTAGCGCATATAGCACAAATAACTCCGTTATATCAATGTTTTCAAGATTCATTAGACATTCATAAAATCGTAGCAGCAGAAATTTTTGGTGTAGAAATAGAACAAGTATCCTCGCAAATGCGACGACAAGCAAAAACTATAAATTTTAGTATCATTTATGGAATTTCACCCTTTAGACTTGCTAATCAGCTTAAAATCACACGTTCTGAAGCTGCCAATTACATTAAACGCTATTTTAATCGTTTCCCCGGCATACATGAATATATTGAAAAAACAAAAAATTTCGTTCGGGAAAATGGATATGTAGAAACTATCTTTGGTCGTCGTATACATTATGAGGAAATAAATTCCCATAAATCATCAATTCGCAATATCAATGAACGAGCAGCTATTAACGCTCCGATTCAAGGATCCGCAGCTGATATTACACGAAGAGCCATGATTTTAGTGCAGAAATCCATCGAACATCATAAACTATCGACCAAGATGTTGTTGCAAATTCACGATGAACTCGTATTCGAAGTTCCAGAAGAAGAAATTACGATCGCTTCTCAAATCATTGTTTGTTCAATGGAAAAAGCCTGTTTACCTAAAATAGATTTGAGAGTTCCATTAAAAGTAAATATAAATGTTTCTGACAATTGGCAAGGAGAAGATTAAAAATACCTCATACCATCAGATTCACTCAATTAAAAATAGTATGCTAATACAACTACTTTCATCACAATATAAACCTTCTCTATGTTTTAACAAAGGAATCATGGCAATACATCTTTTGAATAATATGCTTTGAAATAATAGTTGCATCTACATCTAGATGGTAAACAAACGCTTCTCCCGTACCTATCGTCAATTCAGGGATATTTTCTATTGTTATTTTTTCCAAAACCATAATTAAAGAACGCAAAGAATTTCCATGTGCTGCGACAAGAACTGATTTTCCCTGAAGAATAAGAGGTAATATCGATTGCACATAATAAGGTATAACACGAGCAACTGTATCTCTCAGGCTTTCTCCCCCTGGTGGAGCTATATCATAAGAACGACGCCAAAGGCGCACCTGTTCTTTTCCCCATTCTTTACAAACATCATCTTTGTTCATCCCAGAAAGATGTCCATAATCCCGCTCATTAAGTGAATCATCATAAATGGGGGTAATATACTGTTGATTAATTTCTCGCAAAATTATCTGACAAGTATCTTGAGCTCGTTTTAAAGAAGAACTAAAAGCCGCATCAAACGCTATACCTTGCTCAACAAATTTTTTACCAACATCAATTGCCTCAGTTATTCCAACAGAAGTTAATGGTGGATTACGCAATCCAGTAAAAAGATTTTTGATATTCCACTCACTTTGACCATGTCGTACTAAAACAAGCCTTCTATTCACTTACCTTGTCCTTCTAATCTAAATCTCAAAACATCCCGCATAGAATACAAACCAGAATTTTGAGATTGTGCCCATAATGCCGCAGTCAAAGATCCTCGTGCAAAAATACAACGATCGTATGCGCTATGAGATAAAGTAATAGATTCACCTTCCCCTGCTATAATAACAGAATGCTCTCCAACGATAGATCCAGCGCGCAATGAAGAAATACCAACAGATCCTTCTTTGCGCACCTGTTTTTGTTGATTATGATTTAAGACAATATGATCCGCAAGGTTTTCTTTACGACCATCCGCTATTGCTTCTCCAAGTAATAATGCCGTTCCTGAAGGAGAATCTAATTTATGTCGATGATGCATTTCTAAAATTTCAAAATCCCAATCTTTCCCTGGAAAGTATTCTGCCGCAATTTCAACTAAAAATCTTAAAAAATTTATTCCTAAACTCATATTTCCTGATTTAACAATCCGTACATTTTTAGCAAAAGAAGCAATCATCTCATTTTCTTTAACAGAAAAACCTGTAGTACCAATAATGTGTACAAGATTGCGTTGCGATGAAAGATTTAAAGATTGTAAAGTCAGTGCAGGAGAAGAAAAATCAATAATTCCATCTACAGATTGGAATGCACCTACCAAGTCATCAGAAAACATAACACCCATAGGAGATATGCCGATAACATTTCCTACATCTTGTCCTATAAGCGGAGAATCAGAACGCACGATAACAGAATGTAATATAATAGAAGGATGATTATGGATCTCTTTAATTAAAGCTTTCCCCATACGCCCCCCACCTAAAACACTTACCTTCATGGGCAATTGCTGCATATCCCTTCCTCCTGAACAAGGTTATAAGTCTTTTAAATGTACATATGTCTATCAATCAAGATTTAATCCACCGCCTTTTCACTCCTTCATTGAAAATAAGATTAAAGTGATCTGCCATTTTGATGTAAGAAATCATACCTGAAATTGCAACATTAGGATTGGTTATAACATATGTAGGTATTTTACGCATAAGTTCTTTATGAGGCGCTTTATTTTCAAAAGCCTGTCTAAAACTAGACTTACGCAATAAATCTATAATTTTATAAACAATACCACCAGAAATATATACCCCACCTCTGGCCATAAAAATCAAAGCAAGATCTCCTGCAACACGCCCAAGATATTCACAAAACAAATTAATTGCTTCCAAAGCGATAGGATCATCACTATGAGACACAATATCTTCTGATGATACTACTGTTTTATTTTCGAAGCCATTAGCTTTACAAATAGCCTTATAAATATTGAGAAGCCCTTTACCAGAAAGCAATTTTTCAGCAGACAACCGTCCTTCAGCACGATCTGTTAAATGAGGAAAAATTTCATAATCACGTTTTGAACTAGGACCTATATTCATGTGTCCTCCTTCACAAGAAATTGGAACCCAAGAATTTTTTAAACGTATCACACTTGAAACACCCAATCCTGTTCCAGGACCAACAACCGCTCTAGATGAAAACAAAGAACTACTATCTTCTATAACCCGACCAACAGGAACATAATCAGAAGAAGATAAGGAACAAATAGCTAACGCTTGTGCTTCAAAATCATTGATCAGCAATACGTCTTCAAACTGCATACGCGATATTAGTTCTTCTGGATCAATAATCCACTGATAATTTGTCAGCATAAAACTTTTTTGATCACCAATCGAAGCCGCAATAGCTAGAAAAGCAGAACGTATTCGTATAGAAATTTTACTGTAAATTACTTCTCGTATTGCGTGCTCTAAATTATCATAATCAGCGATCTGTACTGTACAACAAAATTCAAGCTCAGATTGCATATCACGCAATATCGCAAAACGAACATTCGTTCCCCCTATATCGGCTAAAAGAACGGGAAAGGAAATCGGGAAATTTTTACTTGATATATTATTCATATCAAATAACACACTGCAAAATATTACTAAATATCAATTTATTATTGAACTTTAAATTTCTTTGAAACAAAGACATACGTTACCCTTTTACCCTTTTCCATAATTATAGATCCTAAACAATGTTCAGGTACCTAGACTCCTTAAACTCACAGTAATTAACAAATTTCATTCATAAAATTACACTGTCAATGTATATGTAGAAATCGATATGGGAACATATACAAAAAAATTATTTCTGAAAAATTTAAATATACAACATTCAAAAAATGTCCCCATAAACAAACATATAATATTATAATAATAAATGATTTATATTATAATTCTATAAGTATGACCTAAAAAACTGATTATTATTTCTATTGATCACTTGATGAATCTACAAAGAATACTGCTTCAAAATACTCTACACTTTCCTCATTCCAAGTATAGATAAAAAATCATTCATTTATTTTGAAACAAAAAAAACACGCCATGAATTCTGATTTTTCATCCCAAAACACAAAAAAATACAATCTTTAATGGCTACAAAGAAATAATAAGCAACCTCAATCGCCATACCTAAAGAACAAAAATTAAAAATTAATTTCCATACTCACCAATGTAACCAAATAATCATAAAAATCATACAACCTCTCTTATTTTGCTGATTTTCCCTGTTCAATCAATCGATTGATCTTTTGAATAGAAGAATTAAAATCTTCTTTGTAAGAAATGATACCCACGATATTTCCAGAAGTATTAAATAACAAGAGCGCCGTTGTGTGATCAACAAAATATTTTTTTTCTGGATATGATTTCTCTGCTAGAACATTATTAACGTAGATGCGAAAACTCTTTGCTACACTCATAACACTAACAGGATCACCCGATAGTCCGATAATACGATCAGAAAATCGTTTTACAAAATTTTTCATAACGTCTGGAGTATCTCTTTTCGGATCAACCGTAATAAAATATGCGTTTAATAATTCCCCACTTGGATCAACTTTTTTTAGTAAATTATCTAACGTAGATAATGTAGTAGGGCAAACTTCAGAACAATGTGTAAACCCAAAAACAACAATCGACGGCTTTTTATATAAAAAACTAATCGGAAAATCCGCTCCATCTTGCGTGATCAGATGAACATCGGTATTCAATCTTTGATTATCATAAACAAATTTTGAACCAAAAGATAAATATACCCAAGCACTTAGTACTGCAAGGAATATAGTGCCTAAAATTATCAAAAACGTCTTCATACACTTTCCCTATTCTGCGCATTCCACCAATAAAACTTTACAACAAAAAATCAATTGCACACAACCGATCAAACGTAAATAAAATTTATATCAAAACAGATTGTCAATAAAAATAAGAGATTTATCCATTGAAAATGAAAAGTGCATTTTTGATCCAAGATATCATAATTATCACTTTAAAATTTCCAATCTCGCGATTTAAGAACAATAAAATCTCTAAAAGCCTTTAATTTCCCAGTGTTTTTTAATGCATCAGGATAACAAAAATAAACTGCAAAAGATGGCGTAGTAACATCTTTCATAACCCTTACCAAATCTTGATTATCTTTAACAATATAATCTGGCAAAAGAGCTATTCCAGATCCTAAAACACAGCATTGCATAATCGAAAGATAACTATTAATCTGCAGGTAAGAGACCCTTGGTTCCCCCAAAGGACGATCAATAGTCGCTAACCAATTAAAATCCTCCATACACTTGGGGATCAAATCTCCAAAAGTAATTAAATTATGCTTATCTAAATCTTGAATAGATAATGGTTCTCCGCGATTTTTAATATATTGAGGAGAAGCATACGCATGCATGTTAATTGTCACTAATTTACGCTGTATTAAAGCAGGTTGAATTGGTTTCTGCAGGCGAATAGCACAATCAGCATAGTCCATACTAATATCTATATCTTTATTATCCAGAATAAATTGAACTTTAATGTCAGGATGCAACAATAAAAACTCTGTTAAAATACCATGTAATAGATTTTGACCTAAATCTATTGTTGTTGCAATTCGCAATTTTCCAGATGGTTTTTCTGATGATTCCTGTAATTCAATTTGCGCATTTTCTAACTTGCAATAAACCTCAGATGTAACCTGATGCAGTTTAGTCCCCTGTTCTGTTAACGTAAGCCCACGTGCATGACGATAAAAAAGCTTCACGCCCACCTCTGCTTCAAGTCTACTTATATGCCTACTAATAGACGACTGGGAAAGATTCAGTTGTTCTGCCGCCTGGGTAAAGGAAGAAGATCTAGCAACCAAATAAAAAAACCGTAATTTATCCCAATCCAAAGACATAATCTAACGTTTTCAAACACCTATATTATAATCAATGAATGGAAAGGTATTTTTCCGCTTCCAATGCCGCCATACATCCCATAGAAGCAGCGGTAATTGCTTGTCGATAACGTTCATCCGTCACATCACCAGCCGCAAAAACCCCAAGAATACTAGTAACTGTAGAATTAGGCATTGTCCATATATAATTTGTATCTGTCATCTTTAATTGATGACGAAAAATCTTCGTGTTAGGAGTATATCCAATAGCCATAAAGATTCCATTTACATTCCTTTCAAAAAATATATCATCTTTCTTATTATGCAAACGCACCCCCGATACAGATGGGAAAAGTGGAGGTTCTGGAATAGAACCAAGAATATCAACAACTTCCGTATCAAATAAAAAATCAATATTCGGCTGCAAAAATAATCTTTCTTGAAGAATCTTTTCCGATCGCAACGATGAACGACGATGCACCATTGTCACTTGGCGAGCGATTTTAGAAAGATGAAGAGCTTCTTCAGCAGCCGTATTCCCCCCTCCTATAACAAAAACATCCTTATTCTTATAAAAAAAACCATCACAAGTAGCACATGCCGATACACCAAAACCTTGAAATTTTTTTTCACTTTCCAATCCAAGCCATTTTGCTTTAGAACCTGTCGCAACAATCAAAGAATCAGCATACCAAATATCAGATGATTTAGTTTCTATAACAAAGGGACGACGATTCAGATCTACTGACACCACTGAATCTTTAACAATATTCGATCCGAAATTTTCAGCTTGAAGGCGCATTTGTTCCATCAACCAATCCCCTCGGATAGGAGCCGCAAACCCTGGGTAATTTTCAATGCTTTCGGTTATCATTAGCTGACCACCAACATCTAATCCAGATATAATCGTTGGTTTCAACATAGAACGTGCAGCATAGATAGCCGCAGTGTATCCAGCAGGACCTGAACCAATAATTAATACTCTAGAATCATACGAAGCCATAAAATCAAAATCCCTGCATCAAAAAAAACCACACCGAGCAACTGACAAATAGCCCCCCGTATGAAATTATGTTATCTACAACAAATAAGGAAAAACATTTCATAATATATTTTTCAAAGATATCCAATTAAAACTCATAAAAACAACAAATCTTACGTCTAAAACCATAAAATATTTTATACCAATAAAACGAAACCATTTTCTCATTCTTTGCAAGAATAGTTTCAATGTTTCCATCAAATATATCAAAAAATAATTCTTCACTTCACTCTAAATTGGAACTAGGCAAAGGTATACTGCTTTGCAATTTTATCCCATCTACTGGTAGAGCACCTCCTTCTGAAGAAATTTCTTTATTATCCGAAAGAAAATTAGATTTTTGAGATAATGGGGGATTTTCTTCTGTTATAACAATAGATTCTAATGAGGAGCTGTTTTTATTTTTTTCATCAGAAATATGTGAAGTTTCTTGCGAAGAAATCCCTTCTATATTACTTTTCTCATCCTGAACTTTCTGATCTTTATCTTGATTTGATGTCTGAAGATCAACTGGTTTTTCTTGTGAATCTATAAGCTTCGTCTGTTTAGGAAATGATGGTTTTTTCCCAGAAAAACGATCATATACTTCATGGACTTTATCGAAAAAAGTATCATTTTCCCCTTCTGATAAATTAGGCACAACCTTCAAAGGATCCTTACTCGCATTAACAACACGCGGACCTCCGCTAGAAAAATCTATCTCTCGATGCAATTGCAAAAACCAATAAACACCACACCCTACTACAATCAAGATATATCCCATCAACCAAAATATTTTATTCTGTGCCGAATCTTTTGTGACATCACTATCACTATTGAGAGTTGGCGGAACTGATTTAAAATCATCTTCCAACACACCAACAGAATCCTCTGAAGAAGCAACTATCTTCTCGTGATGCGTATCATTTGCTAAAACTTGATCTTTATTAAGAAAAGATTCCCGCTCTACACTTGCAGAATTATCCTTGAAAAAAAAGCTCTTGCCTCTTTCTTCGGATAACGCATAATTATCTTGACCAAGAGAATCATGCACATTTTTAATCAAGATTTTCTCTTCTTCAAGCAATAAAGAGGATGACACAAAACCACCTAATTCTCTAGGATGCTCTTCAAACCTCACAATTTTTGTAAGATCAAAAACCAAATCTTTATCTTTAGATTTTTCCACATCAGAAGAATGTTTTTTCTGATGCACAAGATCATCAAGAAACACCTCAGGACTTGATTTTTCATCAGAATTACTACTGATAGACAATAATTCTTTTTCGATATCCTCAAAATCTAAACCAAGATCATCATCAAGGACAGAATCATTCTTCTCTATCTTTTTTGAAGGGTTATTCAACAATAAATCACAATCACCTGTTTGCAATTTTTCTGAAGATTTAATGTCCAAAGATGGGATATTATTTTTTAATTTCGAAGAAACAGCATGAGGAAAAGTTCCTTCTCCTTTAGGGACAAAAGATATAATATTTTCACAATCTACCGCAGAGTTGAGAGAATCAATATCGTTGTTTTTATTCGTTAGTTGACTATTAAAAAATTTTTCTTTTCCATCAGGGTGAATAGCGTGGATTTGATCATTTTTATCAAAATAATTCCCTAAATCATCATCCAAACCACGCACAATTTCCAAATCATACTCTGATGAATTTATATGAGGTTTAGATCGCGAAGATTCATCAACAACTGATGTTTCTTTTGAAATAACTTTAGACGGAAATGATTGCTCTTCTACATTATCATCCAATAATTTCTCCTGTGCATTAGCAAGAGAAGATATCGCAGGATTTTTCACGTAATAACGATCATCATCAGATTTAGCAGATATACGATGCGCCGGCGAAGGATCAAAACATTCCGCCTTATTATAAGAAGAAAATTTCCCTTTTTCTACATTACCTAGGGAAAGAAGCAATTCCCGTTCTAGCCCATCAAAAAAAAAATCATCTTTTAAAAAAGAATTTGTTAATTTTTGCGCATACTTTTCAATGGAAGAATTAACCGAAGAAAGAGGAGAAGGAAATTGTCCCGCTTGAAGGGGAGCACCTCTTTTATGAGAAAATTCTTTCTTATTTTCCATACCTTTTCCTATCTAACTGTACATCTATTCCACAACAAAGAATCGCCTTTTATATTCAACTCATTTCATGGGGAGATTCAACCCCTATAATATTAAGACCAGAATTAATAATAGAGGCAACAGCATAAACTAACTGCAATCTCATCATGGTTAACTCTTTATTGTTTTCTTGTATAAACTTTAACTTTGGATTTTCTTTTCCATGGTTCCAATGACCATGAAAAATACTAGCTAGATCATACAAATAAAAAGCAAGCTTGTGAGGTTCTTGAAAAGAAGTAGCATGCTCAACAACACGAGGATATTCTGCAAGATGTACAATTAATTGTAATTCACTCGCATCAAATTCAAATTCAAATTCTTTAGGTATTTTTTTTCTTGGAAACAAATCAAAGTCAAGATCAGGGAAAACATCTCTCGCCTGCCTAAAGATAGATCTACATCGTGCATAAGCATACTGCACGTAAAACACAGGATTTTCCTTTGATTGTTCCTTAACTTTACAAAAATCAAAATCCAATAATTCTGAATTTTTCCTCCACAACATCATAAAACGTACTGGGTCACACCCTACTTCATCAACAACGTACCGTAAAGTTATAAAATCTCCTGCACGTTTTGACATTTTAATAGGCATACCATCCCTATAAAGTCTAACTAATTCACATAACAGCACATTAATATTTGCTTTTTTTTCTGAAACGGCAGCGGCTACTGCTTCAAGGCGTTTTACATACCCGCTATGATCAGATCCCATTACGTACACAATCTCATCAAAACCGCGTTTATATTTGCAGTTAAAATAAGCAAGATCCGCAGCAAAATAAGTATAAGATCCATCTAATTTAAGTAAGGGACGATCAACATCATCTCCAACCACTGTTGAACGAAATAGCAATTGTTTACGATCTATTTCACATTTTTGAGTTTTTTTTGATTTAGGTAGAGGAAGCGTTCCCTGATATATATATCCTTGAAGGGCTAGCTTATCAATGATCTCCTGTATAGGAGAGGGGTCACCTTGATGAAAATCATTCTCTGAAACAAAGAGGTCATGGTGTATATTGAGAGCTTTTAAATCATCTTTAATGAGAAGCATCATTGCCTGCACAGAATAATCCTTGATGATTGCTAACCATTTTTCCTCAGGAAAATCCAAAAGCTTTGAACCATACTTATCTACTAATTCTTGCCCCACATGTTTTAAATAATCACCTGGATAAAACCCTTCTGGAATCTCAGAATCATGGTTATAAAGAGCCTGTTGATAACGCCAATATGCAGAGCGAGCTAATGTATCAATTTGCACGCCTGCATCGTTAATATAATATTCCCTCGTTACTTCATAACCAGAAAATGCCATGAGGTTAGCAATCGTATCTCCTACAACAGCACAACGACAATGCCCAACATGCATTGGACCCGTTGGATTAGCCGAAACATATTCGATGTTAACTTTTCTATTTGCACCAATTAAATTACGACCATATTTTATTCCATCAACAACAATAGAATAAATAATGTTTCTTAAATAAGAAGAAGACAAGTATAAATTTATAAATCCTTTCCCCGCAATAGACACGGATGCTACATCAGGATCCATCTTTATACGAGAAACAATTAAGTCAGCTATAGTAATCGGATCAAGACCAAGAGGACGACTCAAAATCATCGCAGCATTAGTAGATAAATGACCATGCGCACAATCGCGAGGACGTTCAACAACAATCCGATCTAAAATTTTCTTTTCTACTTTTGTTTTAGAATCAATACATTGAATATAATTTCTCAAACGAACACTAAAATCCGTGAAGAGATACATCACCACACTCCCGCTAGATAACAAATATTTACTGTCTTACGTATTCAATAAAAATCAGAATAGCACCCTGCAAAATCAGGAATATAACCAAATAAAACATGGTGTTCATGTATCGCATAACCATCTGTCATTCCCACAAGGTAATCCGCAATGTGTCGTGCTTTCACAGAATCATCCATATTTTTTTCACATTCCAGTTGATCGTAACCCCTCATTTTCAATGGATCTGACATATATGCAAAAAAAAGATTTCGAATGATATTCGCTATCTGATTAGAACCATTTATAATGCTAGGATGACGATATACATATTTCCGGAGCATAGACTTAATCTCATTATCTACTATAGCCATCTCATCGGAAAAAGATACAATTCTATAATTGGCAGAACGAATATCCTTAATTGAAACAGGTTTTAAAAGCGCTATTCTATTTTGCGATACCGTTATTACATCTTCAACCATAGAAGTAATTTGCCGTCTTACAAGCTCATGAACCAAACGTTTTTCATCTAAATTGCCATAAATATCATGTAATGATGCAATATGTTTTTGCAAAAATGCCACTTCCCCCAACATATCAAAGGTCAATAACCCTGAACGAACACCATCATCTATATCATGTGCATCATATGCAATATCATCAGCAATAGCCGCAACTTGTCCTTCAAGACTGGAAAAATTTGCAAGATCCAAACCATGCGCATGATAATGCTCATAAAATATCTTTGGAGCAATATCTCTCTTTACGGATCCTTGTTGTAAAAACGGACCGTTGTGTCCTAACAATCCCTCTAAGGTTTCCCAAGTGAGATTGATACCATCAAAATCTGCATAACTATGTTCTAATTCTGTTACAATACGCAAAGACTGCATGTTATGCTCAAAACCACCATACGAAGAAAGAAGTTCCTGCAAAATACTTTCTCCGATATGACCAAAAGGAGGATGACCCAAATCATGCGCTAACGCTATTGCTTCAGCTAGATCTTCATCAATCTTGAGTGCACGTGCCAAAGACCTGGATATTTGTGATACTTCAATCGTATGCATTAAACGAGTACGATAATGATCCCTTTGTCTTTTAAAAAAAACTTGTGTCTTATCTTTCAATCGCCTAAATGCTGTAGTATGAATTACGCGATCACGATCTCTTTGAAATTCAGAACGGGTTCTACTTTTGGGCTCTGTATAAATTCTTCCCAAACTATGTATAGGATCTGCGGCATACACAGCTTTTTTTTGATAACCAAATCCTAATTTACGTGCTATTACCACCTTTAATGTCCTTACTTTACTCCTAATATTATAAAATCAATATTGCATGTATATATTATATAAAACATACTACCATAATGAAGTAATATGTTAGAGGAAGATAACAGTGCCTATGATAAAGATTACCGATGCAGCTGCCATGCAAATTAAACATATTTTGGAATCCAACAGCGATAAAAAAGCTCTCCGCATTGCCATAAATGGCGGAGGATGCTCCGGTTTTTCGTATAAATTTGACTTAGAATCCGAACGATACGACGACGACGTTGTATTTGAGAAAGATGGAGCTCAAATCTTTATAGACAAAAAATCACTCCCATATCTTATCAATTCAGAAGTTGATTTTGTAGATAATTTTTTAAGTAAATCTTTTCAAATACGCAATCCTAATGCCAAAAGTAACTGTGGATGCGGAACAAGTTTTTCTATATAAAAAGGAAATCCCCGTGAGCTTAGTAACAATAGCCACTTGGAATGTCAATAGCATCCGAGCTCGCATACATAATCTAACCGCATGGATTAAAGAAAATGATCCAGATATTATATGCCTCCAAGAAACGAAAACCGAAAATAAAACATTCCCTTTTGATGACTTGGAATCCTTCAATTATCATATCGAAGCCCGTGGGCAAAAATCCTACAACGGAGTAGCTATTTTATCAAAATATAACCCTATAGAAGTTGTAACCGATCTCCCTGGAGGGGATTTTGACGATCAAGCACGCTTTATAGAAGCAACTTTCACGATTAATTCCCAAATATTACGTATAGGAAATCTATACGTCCCCAATGGAAATCCTATCACTTCCACCAAATATAATACCAAAATATCATGGATCAAGAGCTTTTTACAATTCGCATCCCAACGCCTTACATTGGAAGAACCTCTCATCTTTGCGGGAGACTACAATATTATCCCTCAACCCCGTGATTGCTATAATCCAACAATATGGCAAAACGATGCATGCTTTACATTGGAAGTACGGCAATATTTTCAAAAGTTACAAAACATCGGATTCACAGATGCAATACGCGCTACACATGATGCAAATAACCTTTATTCTTTTTGGGACTATTATCCAGAATCTTGGGCGAAGAACAAGGGAATACGCATTGATCACATAATGCTTTCTCCAGAAGCAGCTTCTTTGCTCCATTCATCTCAAATAGATACAAAACCACGTGGATGCGTAAAACCATCAGATCACACACCCGTCATAGTATCGTTAGATATCCCTGAATAGAATAAAAACAACCAAGCATATCTCAAAATATGAAACGCAATCGATATTAAAGAAAAAATATTGCCATACCTCAATTTTAAAAAAGCACAAAAAACTTTATGCAAGCACACCAAAAACAAATCAAATTATGAAAATTTTATGAAGATTGCTTGTTTATAAACCATTGTAAATATGTAGTAAAAAATCTTCCGATTTATAGCGTTCCCTTTATCTTCCGAAGATGTCAAGTTCAATCTCTATGAAATTATTTAACCATCTAGAAAACTTCTTAATTTCTTTGAACGACTAGGATGTTTCAACTTACGAATTGCTTTTGCCTCAATCTGACGAATACGCTCACGGGTAACGCAAAACTGTTTCCCCACTTCTTCTAGAGTATGATCTGTATTCATACCTATACCAAAACGCATGCGCAATACTCTTTCTTCACGTGGAGTCAAGGAGGCAAGAACACGTGTAGTCGTTTCACGCAAATTAGCTCGGATAGCAGAATCCACAGGAGATACTGCATTTTTATCTTCTATAAAATCTCCAAGATGAGAAGTGTCTTCATCACCTATTGGCGTTTCTAGAGAGATCGGCTCTTTGGTAATCTTTAAAACTTTACGCACTCTTTCCAAAGGCATTGCTAGTTTTTTAGCTATTTCATCAGGAGTAGGCTCACGTTTGATTGTATTTGACATCCTACGCGCTGTCCGAACAACCTTATTGATCGTTTCAAGCATATGAACGGGGATCCTAATCGTGCGTGATTGATCTGCAATAGCACGCCCAGCCGATTGTTTCAGCCACCATATCGCATATGTTGAAAACTTATATCCCAAAGACCAATCAAATTTTTCTACAGCTTTCATCAAACCAATATTACACTCTTGAATAAGATCCAAGAATTGCAATCCACGATTGGTATATTTTTTGGCAACAGAAATAACAAGACGCAAATTAGCTTCCACCATTTCCTTTTTAGCAATACTTGTTTCACACGCTCCCTTACGCACCATTGAAACAATATGTCGGAATTCAGAAATTGATATCCCTGTTGCAGAAGAAATATCTTTAATTTCATTTCCAATTCTAAGGATGGAATCCATTTCACAAGCAATAAAATCTTTCCACCCCTCTTCAGGTAAATCTTTCGCAAAATCTACCCATTTAGAATCTAATTCGCATCCTTGGCATCGTTCTAAGAAAACATCTCGTTTAACTCCATGAGATTGAGCTAATCGTAATAACTCACCTTCATGGTGCGTTATTCGCTTCGAAATATCGTATAGTTGCTCAACCAACAAATCAATACGACTTTGATTCAACGAAAGAGACCCCACCAATTCAACTAATTTATCTTTTAATACTTTGTATTTGGCATAGGATTTATCATCTCTTAAACCGTTTGTCGCATTATCTTGGAGCAAACGCAATTCCCGATAAGATTCAGCAATTTCATTAAGCGTACACATCACCTTAGGTCGTAGCTGATCTTCCATCGCAGCAAGAGTCTGATGAGTCGAATCATCTTCGTCTTCATCTAAATTTCTGTCCTCATTCTCTGGGAATGAATTGGCATTATCCCCTTCACTATCATCTTTAGATTTTTTTTCAGCGCCGTCGATATTCTCTTCTTTTCCCTGATTTCCTTCCTCCTGCTTCTGATAAGAATTTTCTCCCCTACCATAAAAAGCAGATCCTTTTGACCCTGGCCCGATACATGCTTCTAAATCTATAATCTCACGTAAAAGAGTAGTACCCTCATTTAACTCATCACGCCAAATTATAAGGGCTTGGAAAGTAAGAGGACTTTCACACAGACTCGCCATCATCATAGCGCGACCTGCTTCAATTCTTTTGGCTATAGCAATTTCACCTTCACGTGACAATAATTCTATAGAACCCATCTCACGCAAATACATCCGAACTGGATCATCGGTACTTCGATCAGTTGAATCTTTTCGTTTTTGAACGAGCACAGACGTATTGCCAGAATCAGTCACAAGATCAAGAGAGTCCTCAGATTCTTCTTCATATTCTAAATCATCATCGCCATCAACCACATTAACTCCTATATTGGAAAACATGGATATCACTTCTTCAATTTGATCAGAATTAGATTCTAAAGAAGGCAATGCCGTACTTAATTCCTCTATAGTCACATGACCACGCTGCTTAGCAAGTTTGACCATTTTTTTCCACGAATCATCTGAACAATAAAAAAATAAAGCATCATCAGAATTTTCATATTCATTATCAGAGATTTTATCTCTCTTCTTTGACATTGTCATCACTTTTACCTTGTCCTCATAATCAAGATCTACTATTACTTAGCAAAATAAAATACAAAAAAACATATTTCACACCATTGCTTTTGAATTGCAATCAAAAAAAACAACTAAGCGAACTAAAAAACATTTTAACCAACAATAAAACCAGTATTCTACATAAAAATTACACCTACAATCCCTTTTGCAAACAACAAATCATCTGCATATCAAATTCATAAAAAGAAAAATTCCACTTAATTGTGAAAGAATAATGCGTTATCTTATCTGCAAAATATATATCAAAAAAATATAACACTATTATCAATCCATTTAATTTATTGTCAAAGAGACAAAACAAAGTTTTTTTGCCTATTGACATCGTATTGTTTCATCATTGTCATACAATCTCATAAAGAAGAAATATGAATTTCTTATCAAAACTAAGGTAATGATATGCTTGTTTGTAAAAAAATGCGCCATGTTGCAATGTCTGGACACGGAAATTCAGATGTTATGTTTCTTACCGAATCACCAATTCCTAAACCTCAAGGAGAAGAAATTCTCATTAAAGTTGATGCAATTGGCGTCAATAGACCTGATATCATGCAACGCAAAGGATTATATCCCCCTCCTAAAAATGCTACACCGATATTAGGACTGGAAGTCGCAGGAACAATCGTAGCTCTCGGGAAAAGAGCTATGACTTGGAATATAGGAGATAAAGTATGCGCCTTAGTAAATGGAGGCGGATATGCTAAATATTGCCTCTCTCATCAAGGACACGCCCTTCCCATTCCAAAGGGTTATAATGCAATACAAGCCGCTTGTCTACCTGAAGCTTTTTTTACAGTATGGGCCAATCTCTTCCAAACAGCTAAACTACGAAGTGGTCAAACAATTTTGATTCACGGGGGATCAAGTGGTATCGGTACTACGGCAATCCAGTTAGCAGCATATTTTGGTGCCACAGTATATACAACAGCTCAATCAGAAGAAAAATGTCTCGCTTGCTTAAAACTTGGAGCTAAATATGCGATCAACTACTTGAAAGAAGATTTTTTGGAAATACTACAAAAAGAAACTAACGGCAAAGGCATAGATGTTATACTAGACATGATTGGCGCACAATATTTAAACAAACACCTCAATCTGCTCGCCAAGCAAGGACAACTCATCATCATCTCTTTTTTAGGAGGAAATATTGCAAAAGAACTCGACCTAACCCCTATTATATCTAAGAGACTCACGATTACAGGATCTACCTTACGTCGCCAAAGTGATGCAACAAAACAAAGCATTCGTGACTCGTTAAAATTAAAAGTGTGGCCCATCTTAAATAGTCACAAAATTGCTCCCGTAATACACACCACATTGCCATTAGACGAAGTGATTACAGCGCATAATATTATGGAAGAATCCAAACATATTGGGAAAATTGTATTATTGCCGTAAATTAATTATAGTACATTTCAATACAAATTATAATATAAATCGACAATATTTATCGATAACATATAAAATAATATTTTGTAATTACGTGATAATTATAGCTGTTTAAAATGATAGCAGGAAAAATTAAACGTGAATTGCAAAATGAAATTCAAAAAAAATTTTTTATCATCAAAAAACGGCAACGTGGCAGTGCTAACAGCGCTCATAATCCCAATTATTATCGCCATAATATACATAACGGTAACATTTGCACAAGCTTTTACGGAAGAATCTACCATAGCATCTGCCAGCGAAGAAGCTTTAGACCATGGAATAGCTTTGTTCTGTTCTGATGAGATTGAACCAAATGATACTGTAAAAAACATATTAAATGATTTAGTAACAATCCTGTCAAAAAATAATTTTGACACCAATGAAATTGCTCAAATTAAAAAAGACTCTTCCGTTAAAATCATACCTATAAAGGATCCATCAAAAAAAGAGAAATATGTTTTTGAATTACATGTATCTTATCATATGCCGCTAAGTAAGATCCAAAAAATTTTAGCTCCTAACAAGGAGAATATGAATATAGAAATTGTTGCAGACAAGATAGCTAATTGTCCGCATAACTCAATGGTCATGTTACAGTTTGATCCTCAAAACACAGATTATGCCGACAATAAGCACGACTTTATTGATGCAATCAATTCAACTCTGGATCATAAAAATATTATACTCGCAATGATCTCCGGAACATTCACGGAAATGGGAACATCGAAGCAGACAAAACTATCTCACGAAATCTATGATAAATTAAAATTCCCTTTTTTCAGAGGAATAGGAAGGGAAGAGTATATCGATAATCTTGGAAAATGCTCCGATTATGTCATATTCAACTTCAGTGACAATTCATGCGCTTTCAATGCAATCAACGACATCTCCTGGAGCATTGAATTTTATTATAAACGCAAGGAATATAATAAAAACAATATTTCTGAATTCAGCTATGATACAATAAGAAAGACAAAAGGCGTGTTTGTCAAAACACACTTAATTCAAGGATCTCAAGCTTATTCATGGGACATAGATAATGTCCATTTCATTCAATTGAACAATAGCCTATTTAATGGATCTATTTTTTCAGACACTTCGCTAGATTCATTCGAGGTTAATATCAATCCACTCATTAATGATAATGGAAATATTTCCCAATGGCTTATAAAAGACGCATCCAAAGCTTCCAAAAGAAGCAAATATATCGTTCTCTGCACGAATAATCTCATGACAAATAAAGACGCCCAGATGCGTGCATTCCAAAAATTTTTAGCAGATTACCATATATCAACAATATTCGAAAACACATCATATGAATCATATGAATCAACAATGAAAGACTCCTCTGGAAGAACAGTGAAAATATACAATATAGTAGATGCTAATAAACAACAATTTCTCGTTTTGGACTTTACTCCTCATCATATTTATGTGACAAATTATTTAGTAA
This sequence comes from Candidatus Liberibacter africanus PTSAPSY, assembly GCF_001021085.1. Lineage (NCBI taxonomy): Bacteria > Pseudomonadati > Pseudomonadota > Alphaproteobacteria > Hyphomicrobiales > Rhizobiaceae > Liberibacter > Candidatus Liberibacter africanus. The sequence continues at coordinate 236,791 of NZ_CP004021.1, forward strand.
ATAAATACAATAATCAAGCTTCCCCTTACCGCAAAATGTCGCCAATTTACATACCTCCAACGCAATAATAAATTGTTATAATTTCAACAAATTGTGGAGATGAAATTTTATGAAAAAATAACAATTCACTCATAAAGTGATTCTGGTTAAAATCCATAACAATGAGATTGATAACCATTTATCTCTCAAGAACATTACAAGAAACCTATACTCAATATTGAGTTTCGTTTACCACATCTGCTTCTACAATATTGTGTATTATTAATTATTCTGTTATTGATCTTGCCTTATATTATGCATGCAAATTTTTTAGGATATTGACAAAATTACAATAGATAAATCTCTTATACGTGGAAAATGATAGTAATTTTATAGCCGTGATGCCCAACACGTTATTGACTGATGAATAAGTATTGGATATCAATACAATAAGGTTATGTTTCTAGATAATGCTCTCTCTATCTAGAAGGATATTGATGGAGAGCAAAATGATGTATTCCACCGTTGGAAGGTATAACAGAAGGAAATCGTTGTGATGATGCCAAGCTTCTTTCAAAAATCGAGTGAAGTGGAAAAGAAATGGGTATTAATTGATGCCAAAGGATTGATTGTTGGAAGACTAGCTTCTCAAATAGCTCTCCGTTTGCGGGGGAAAAACAAACCTACATACACCCCGAGCGTTGATGACGGGGATAATGTCGTGATCATCAATGCATCTAAGGTGGCCTTTTCAGGACAGAAATATGATAAGAAAGTCTATTATCGTCATACTGGATATCCAGGAGGCATTAAGAAGGCAACCGCCAGGGAAATACTTGAAGGATCTTCTCCTGTTAATGTTTTTAAGAAAGCGGTCTCTAGGATGCTACCACGTGGACCTCTTGCAAGGAAGCAAATGAAGAATTTACATATCTATGCGGAAGATCATCATCCACATGAAGCACAAAAACCAGTGTTCGTGGATGTAGCAAAGATGAATCCCAAAAATTCTAGGAGAACTTAATAATGGAAGGTATCGAAAATATCCGAGATATCATTGAGCAGCAAGGTGAACAAACCATCGCAGAAATCGGTGATCAACCAAAAGAACAGTCACCCTCTTCTCCTGTATATTCTCGTAAAGTTGATCAGTGGCAACGTTCTTATGCTACTGGAAAACGCAAAACTTCTATCGCACGCGTATGGATCAAGAGTGGCACTGGGAAATTTACAATTAATTATGTAGATATATCAAAATATTTTACACAGGATTTATTGATATTAAACATAAAAAGACCTTTCAACACAGTATCTCAAGATAATATGTATGATGTTTTTGCCACTGTATCTGGAGGAGGATTTTCTGGACAGGCCAACGCCATATGTCATGGCATTGCAAAAGCTCTAACGTACTTTCAACCAGAGCTAAGACCACAAATCAAAAAAGGTGGATTTTTGACACGAGATAGCCGTATTGTCGAACGTAAGAAGTACGGAAAAGCTAAGGCACGTCGTAGTTTCCAATTTTCTAAGCGCTAATATACTGGATTTTTATTTTAATAACTATACGATATGCGTAAATTTGTGGGAGTTGTATATCTTTATTTTCTATTGCAAAATAAATATTTTCACTGAATATTTAGTGCCATTAATAAAAAAAAATTCTGCTATTGTTGATGTAAATGATACGCATTATTCTGTGTTTTTGTGAAACCAATGTATAAGATTTTCATAGACGGAGAACATGGAACAACTGGATTGAAGATTCGTGATCGCATATTGCGACGCAAAGATTTGCATCTTCTCTCTATCCCAGTTGCAGAAAGGCACAATGTTCAATTGCGAGAAGATCTTTTAAATACAGCAGATGTTGCAATTCTTTGTTTGCCAGATGTAGCATCGCTAGAGACTGTCCAATTAATTAAGAAAAATGGTATAAATAGTCGCATTATTGACACCTCAACTGCGCATCGCATTGCGCCAGATTGGGTATATGGATTTCCTGAGATGGATAAGTCCCAAAAAGAAAAAATACGATCAGCACGCTATATATCTAATCCAGGATGTTATGCTACAGGAGCGATCGCAATTTTACGCCCATTACGTAAAACAAAAATTCTACCTGATGGATACCCTATTACTATAAATGCTGTTTCTGGATATACAGGAGGAGGAAAAAAATTAATATCCCGCATGGAACAAAAAAATATGCCGGATTCAATTAGTAGCAATCATTTTCTTTATAACCTCAATCTTCCGCATAAACATTTGCCAGAAATAATCCAGCATAGCTTGATAGAAAGTTATCCTATATTTTTACCATCAGTAGGTCGTTTCCCTCAAGGAATCGCTATTCAAATTCCACTTAACATAGAACAGCTTTCTTGGAAAACAAATCTAGAAGAAGTACACCATATTTTTCAAGAATATTATACTGGACAAGATGTAGTTTCCATTATCCCATTAGAAGAAAGCAAAAAATGTGATACTATAGATTGTGAAATGATGGCCGGAAATGACAGGCTGCATCTTTTCTTCTTTGGCTCATCTGAGTTACCATACATCAATATTATAGCCGTTCTTGATAACCTTGGAAAAGGAGCATCAGGAGCAGCGATTCAAAACATGGATTTGCTTCTTTCTTCTATTTGAAAAATAAAATAAATAATTGCAAAAAATAATAACTATACAATCAAGAATATTCCACAGAATCAAAATAAAGACCCTCTGAAGGAGATAAAGGCCCGCATTCTTTGCGATCTCGAGATTTTAATGCCTTTAATAAATCATCTGGCGTCCATTTTCCCTCACCTACTAATTTTAAACTACCTACAAAAGATCGTATTTGCGTATGCAAAAAACTCCGTGCAACAACCCTAATTTCAATTAAATCATTACATGAACTAATGTCAAAATGGTCAATTGTACGTATGGGAGATGTTGCCTGACAATTAATTGATCGAAAAGTAGTAAAATCATGCCGACCAATCAAATGTTGTGCCGCTATTCTCATTTTTTCACAATCTAACGGCTTAGGAATCCACCACGCACGTCCTTTTTCAAGAGCCAAAGGTGCTTGTCTAGTAATAATACGATAAAGATAACTACGACGAATCGCTGAAAAACGCGCATGGAATTGTTGATTCACTACTCTCACATTTAGTATAGAAACAGTATCAGATATCCTCAAATAAGCATTCAATGCTTTGCATAATATCTCTGGGCTCCATTCTCTCACTAAATCAAAAATGAGCGACCTGTCCAAGAGCATGAACCCCTGAATCGGTACGACCTGCACCATGCACAGTTACATCTTCGCCTGTTACTAAAAAAATGGCTTTTTCTATAGATCCTTGAATTGAAGACCCATTTTTCTGCCTTTGCCAACCAAAATAGCCATTTCCATTATATTCAATGATTAAACAATAACGTATCATCAACCAACTATGCAGCCCACTATGATAGAAGATCCTAAAATTAAATCTTCAATATTCAATGCCTTACCTCCTGCTCGTTGCAAACGCATAATACACACTGCTCCATGACTACATGCTATTGTAAAATTTTTGTCAATAATCTCACCAGGCATGCCTACACCATCTACTAATTGAGATTCCAATAATTTAACACGCTCACATTTACTTCCAATCATCATTTCTAACCATGCTCCTGGGAAAGGTGATAGCGCTCTAATATGATTATGAACATTTTCCGCAGATTGAAAAAAATCAACACGTGTCTCATCTTTAGCAATCTTTTCAGCAATAGCCATTTCCATTATATTCAATGATTAAACAATAACTTATCATCAACCAACTATGCAGCCCACTATTATCGGAGATCCTAAAATAAAATCTTCGATATTCAATGCCTTACCCCCTGCTCGTTGCAAACGCATAATACGCACCGCTCCATGACTACATGCTATTGTAAAATTTTTGTCAATAATCTCACCAGGCATGCCTACACCATCTACTAATTGAGATTCCAATAATTTAACACGCTCACATTTACTTCCAATCATCATTTCTAACCATGCTCCTGGGAAAGGTGATAGCGCTCTAATATGATTATGAACATTTTCCGCAGATTGAAAAAAATCAACACGTGTCTCATCTTTAGCAATCTTTTCAGCATATGTAATACCATTCGTGTCTTGAGGTAAAAGAGGAAGGTCATTTTTCTCAAGTTTATCCATAGCCTCCACCATCGCATTGGCACAAAGAATACTTAAATCTTGTTGCAATAATCCTGCGGTAACATTCAAAGATATTGGAATTTTTTTTAACAAGAGCAACTGAACCTGAATCCAAGTGCTCATCCATTTTCATGATTGCAACTCCAGTCTCACTATCACCAGCCATAATAGCACGCTGTATTGGAGCTGCTCCACGCCAACGCGGCAATAAAGATGCATGACCATTGTAAAACCCTAACTTCGTCGTATCTAAAATAAGCTTGGGAATAAGCAATCCATATGCAACTACTACGGCAACATCAGCATTAAAACTCAAGAATTGTTCATATTCTTCTTGGCCAAGCTTATGAGGAACAAACACACTAACACACAATTCCTGTGCTTTTTTATACACAGCAGAAGATACATCTTTTAAACCACGTCTTCCAGCTGGACGTGAAGGCCTCGTATACACAGATACAATCTGATGAGAAGAAGAAGCAAGAGCTTGTAAAGTAGAAGCCGCAAACTCTGATGTGCCCATAAAAACAACTCGCAATATTAATAACATCCTTTTTTATATTAATTAAAAGTTGAATCGCGTTACTTAGCTAATTTTGAAAACTTGTTTATCACCATATCACGTTTCAAACGTGATATGTGATCTATAAATAAGACCCCATTCAGATGATCAATTTCATGCTGCAAGCAAGTAGCTAATAGCCCATCAGCATATATAATATTAGGCTGTGCATTACGATCCATATATCTGACAGTTATAAAAGACGCTCTCTTTACATCAGCCCTATAATCTGGAATAGACAAACAACCTTCTTGATAAACTGAAAAACCATCCGATCGCGACAGTATAGTAGGATTAATAAGCACCATCGCCCCCCCATTATCAGCACAATCCTGCAAATCAATTACAATTACTCTGTATAAAACTCCAATTTGAACAGCCGCTAATCCAATACCTTCAGCAGAATACATAACTTCAAACATATTATCTATTAAGTTCATAATCTCCGAATCGATTTTCTCTATCGGACGAGATATTCTCCGTAAAATAGGATTTGGTAAAATAACAAGAGATCTTTTATCCATGGACTTATTTGTTCTCATTCTATCTAAATACTAAAGCTTTATAATCTTGATTGACACTTTATAGAAAAAAATATCAATTATGTATATAGTTTTGAAAATACTTAGTAAATTTTTAAAAAGAGAAATTAATTTTCTAGCTATCTAAAACCCACAATAAAATAAAATTTTTACTGATTTTGATATAAAAATATTTTCAATCATTTAATCAACATCATGAATTTATTAAGAGAAAATACAATTATGCGTATCTCCTAAGATGTACTAATCAAGAGCATAAATATTGGTATTAATTGACAAATGATTAAAAAAATGCTATAAATAGCGAGGTTTATGTAGCATATATATGCTATAAACGAGTTGTCAGGATTTATCCAACATAATTAACTTGCGATTTCAGTGTCGAGTTTTTGCAATTTTATTTCTGTATTTTAACAGAAAGTTCCTGATAAAGATATTCTTAAAAAATCAATTACTTAGTAATCTTAGGGGAGAGAACAAGATGTTCATAGCGTTGCCTCGTAACAATGCTTTAAAAACAAAAAAGGACGAATAATGAAGTGGTGTTTTTTACTCATAAATATAGTATTTAGTATTTTATCTTCTGTTCTTGTAAAAATTTCCACCATATCTCAAACAGGAGATATTAACACAGATCATTCGGTGCGCTTCGCAAATAATAAATTCTTCTGGCTTGGATTTTTCTTCTATGCCACAAGTTTCTTTTCATATATTATGGTCGTTGCACAGTTCCCACTACAAATTGCACAAACTATCGTTACTGCAGCTATTATAATAATTATTACCTTTATTTCATCTTTTGTATGGCATGAACCGTTTGATTGGAAAACTGGAATGGGGATAATACTTATTACCATCGGCATAGCATTGATATCATTTTGCAAAATATGATAGAGCCATTCCACCAAGAAAACAATTATCCCCTAAGCAAAAACATCTTTGATGCATTGAACAATAACTTTTCAAAAATCTATGGATAATACACATACTGATCAATGATCTAAATATAAACGATCTATCATCTGAGAAGCATTAAACCGATCATGCATACCATATGTTGATTGCCAATTACCAAAAAACCTTGCTTCCAGAAATATATCAGCTATATCGCTCATATCCACTTGATAAAGTGCAGCAGCAGAAGAAGCTACCGCTATTTTTTCAACCAAAAATCGCGCTGATCCCTTATCTTCTTTACATAAGGAAACCAAATCTTGTAGAAGAGAAACTACTTTTTTACCAGATAGACTAAGATCTTTTTCTAGATTAGCAAAGAGATGTTCAAATAAATTTGATCCTTTTTCCAAAATCTTAAGAACATCTAATACCATTGCATTGCCAGAACCTAATAAAATAGAATTAGCAGGAGATTCTCTATAATGACGCCCAATAGCACGTTCTTCTACATAACCAGAACCTCCAATACATTCCATTGCCTCTGCAATAATTGTCGGCGATATTTTACAACACCAATATTTAGTAATGGGCGCCATAATACGCGCATAAGCAGCTTCTTCAGAACGTGACTTGGCTTCATCAAAAGCATTAGCTAATCGAAAAGAAAGGGCTGTTGCAGCGGCAACATCCAAAGATATATCCGCTAAGACTCGCTTCATCACTGGTTGATCAATTAGAATACCACCATCAACATAACGTCTACGAGCATAATGAATGGCTTCAGCAAGGGAAGCACGCATTCCAGCGACAGACATAATAGCACAATCCAAATATACCAATATTTTCATGTCCTCGACAGGACTTGCATTGACCCCAAGTTCTCCAAGCAAAAATCCAAAAGTATTAGAAAATTCTACTTCAACAGTAGCATTAGATCTATTCCCAACTTTATTCTTTAATCTTTGATAGAAAAGACCATTAGGAGAACCATCTTCCAAAATCCTTGGAACCAAAAAACAACCAAAAAGCCCCTCTACTCGTGCAAGCATAATAAAAGCATCACTCATAGGAGATGATAAAAACCATTTATGTCCCGATAAACAATAGATACCATCACTGATCTTTTGACCCTGAGAAGTGATAGCAGCTATATCAGTCCCCCCTTTTTTCTCAGTTAATCCCAGCCCTATTGTCACAGAATTTTTCTGCATAGGCGCCTTATTAGTAGAATCATACTCCCTAGAAAATATTTTAGGAGCCCAATCTTTGTGTACGCTTGGAGTGGTCATTAATGCAACCATGGATGCACTAGTCATACTGGGAGAAATGAGATGTCCAGCTTCTAATTGAGCCATTAAATACAAACGTGCTGCTCTTATTTTATGTACTTGTTTGCGAACTACAGGCTTAAAACTTCTATCCCAAATAGAACAATGCAAACCATCATGTATAGAACGACGCAATAAGACATGCCAAGATGGATGAAATTCAATCCTATCCCAACGTTCTCCACCAGGACCATACGCATGCAACTGTGGAACATTATGATTCGCCATACGTGCTAATTCTTGTGCAGAAAAAGAAAAAACATATTGCCCTAATTCTTCAAGCTCCTTATGGAAAGCGCTGGGGAAATTTGCAGCAAGAGCAACAAGTAAAGAATCACCACGATATGCATTTGTGCCCATAAAAAGAGGTGGCTGATTCAATGCAGAAAGGGAATCTGATGGTTTATGTGCTTGATTCATAGCTTATCTTCGATCAATTTATTTAAATAACGTGAGAGGACACTTAATAATGTCACCGCCCAATTTAATTCCCTACAAATGTAAAATTATTTACAAATATAAACTGTTTTCCTAAAAATAGTCTAATAAAATCTGTCTCAAGTTTCCTTCTCTCTGTTATTAACAATTATTCTTCTTTATGTTAAGCAAAAGTAGTGGCTTTTTTTTGGAGAGCATGTGATGTATTCGTTTCCTTTGTACAATTTTGTTACTGTGAAAGATCTTTCTGCACAAGACGTAAATTACTTATTGGATCGCGCAAATAAATATTTTCAAATAAACCGCCAACTTAATCCACCAATCATGGAGTCGCGTGGTTTAACCCAAATTAACCTTTTCTTAGAGACATCAACGCGCACTCAAACTTCTTTTGAAATAGCAGGAAAACTTCTAGGACTCAATGTAATAAATATTAATATAAAAAATTCTTCTATGAAAAAGGGAGAAAACATTGCTGATACCATCGCTACACTCAATGCTACACGACCTAATATTATTGTAATCCGCCATCCATGTTCTGGTGCGATAAATTCTTTGATTCATAACATTGAAGGCACTAGCATCATCAACGCAGGTGATGGTACACATGAGCATCCATCTCAAGCATTGCTTGATGCTTTTGCTATTCGCCATTTTAAGGGACAAATATCTAATTTACATATAGCAATTTGCGGAGATATTTTACACTCAAGAGTTGCGAGATCTAATATTATTCTCCTTAATGCCATGGGGGCACGCGTACGCGTCATCGCCCCGATAACATTACTCCCAACCAATATATCTCATATGGGAGTAGAAGTTTTTCATGACATGAAAAAAGGATTAAAAGATGTCGATGTAATTATAATATTACGCATGCAACAAGAAAGAATGTCACAATCTCTTGTTCCATCAATGAGAGAGTATAGACATATGTATTCTCTTGACAATGAAAAGCTTCAATATGCTAAAAAAGAAGCGCTTGTTATGCATCCTGGACCCATAAATCGTAATTGCGAAATTTCATCTTGTGTGGCAAATGGATCACAAAGCATTATTCAATATCAAGTTGAAATAGGAATAGCTATTCGTATGGCCATCATCGAAGCGCTTATTGCAAACCAAAATAACATAAAAAAGAAAGAACTATGACATCGTTTATTTTAAATAATGCACGCATTATCGATCCCAGCCGAGATGTCGATGAAATTGGGGCAATCATTGTTGAAGATGGTATTATTGTAGCTTCTGGCGCTGAAGTTATTAATAAACAATTTCCAAAATCTTCTCCAGTACGTGATTGCACAGGACTTGTTGCAGCTCCTGGATTAATTGATGCACGAGTAACCCTTGCAGGACCACCGGAAAAATATAGTGAGAATATTTTTACTTTATCCAACGAAGCAGTGGCAGGAGGTGTGACATCTGTTATCCTAATGCCTTTAGGAATATCTTCTTTCAGTGACGAATATACTTTCATCAAATATGCCTTAAAAGATATACGAGCGAATTCCATCATTCATGTATACCCAACAGCTGGACTAACACATCAAATGGAAGGGAAAAAAATCAATGAAATACGCCTTCTACAAGAACAAGGTGTAGTCAGTTTCGTACAAAGCCCCGTGAGCATATACGACACACAGGTTCTTCTTAATTCCATGAAGTACGCCCATATGCTTAACGCGATAGTCGCACTCGATACCCATGATTATTTTCTTGATTCACAAGGAACTATCAACGAAGGTATAATCGCCAATTCTCTAGGATTGGTAGGAATAACCTCAATATCTGAAACCATACCCCTAACACGAGATTTACTGATAGCACAACACACTGGAGGGCACTATCACGCTTCTGTTATTTCCACACCTGAATCAATAGCTATATTAAAAAATGCAAAAGAAAATAACACAAAAGCAACATGTGGTATTTCAATCAACAATCTTGTATTAAATGAAAACGATGTCGCAATGTATAATAGCTTGTGCAAGGTATTACCTCCATTACGTTCTGAAGAAGATCGTATGAGTCTCGTTGAATCACTTGCAAAAGGTGATATAGACATCATCGTTTCTGACCATACTCCCCGCAAAATAGATACAAAGCTTGTGCCTTTTCCCGAGGCAAGTTTTGGATCAATAGGACTGGAAACAATGTTATCAGCAGCATTGCAATTATTTCATAGTCAAAAGATATCTCTTAAAAATCTCATTTATGCCATGTCAACACGCCCTGCTCAAATCTTTAATCTTCCAGGCGGCACATTACAGCCTAAGGCAACCGCTGATATTGCATTAATAGATTTAGACTATCAATGGACTGTGCAAAAAAATGATCCGCCATCTATTTATAGAAACACTGCTTTTGATAAAGCATTTTTTACAGGCAGAGTCGTAGAAACCTACGTCTCAGGAAAAAAGGTTTATACATTAGAAAGCTGATCCATTTATGTATAATTTACAATTTTCATCCTACCAATTCACCGCACAAATAATATCAATTATTCTAAGCTATATTATCGGCTCCATACCTTTTGGATTATTGCTCACACGCATGCTTGGATTTAAAGATATCCGATATACCGGATCTGGAAATATCGGTGCCACGAACGTACTAAGAAACAGCAATAAAAAACTTGCTGCCATTACTCTCTTTCTTGACGCAATCAAAGCAACTATTACTTTTATAATTGTCAATAAATTATTTAATTACAACGTTGGATCCCTTGCAGGATTTGCAGCATTTTTAGGACATATATTCCCTATATGGCTTAAATTCAAAGGCGGGAAAGGAGTATCCACATACCTTGGCTTCTTAATCGCAGTAAGATCAGATATAGCCATTCTTCTTGTAGTTATCTGGGTATCTTCTGCCTTAACTACAGGTTATTCTTCACTTTCATCTCTTTTTTCAATATTGATTATCACAATTGTAATATGGATCAAATATCCAGAAATCAATATACCTATCATATTTACATTAATGACTATAATAGTTTATTGGAAACATATAGAAAATATCAAACGTCTAATCTTAGGATCAGAACAAAAAATCATTTTTAAAAATAGAAATTTTATTAAAAGAAAGTAATAATGCAAAAAAACAATCCTCCTAAAAGAGGAGTATATCTGACAGATGATCAAAAAGTTTCTTGGTTACGTTTGATTCGCAGTGATAATATCGGCCCCGCAACCTTTCGAGATATGATTAATTATTTCGGTTCAGCGGAACAAGCTTTAGAGATGATTCCCGAACTTACACAACAAGGCGGTATAAACAAAAAGGCGCGCGTTTATCCAAAAGAATTAGCAGAAAAAGAAATAGAAATCGCACACTCCTACGGAGCACAATTTGTTGCTCTTAGTGAGCCAAACTATCCACCAGCGCTCCGTTATATAGATTGTCCTCCTCCTTTGCTATCCATAAAAGGAAATCTAAACGCAGTATGCAAAAAACCTGCTGTAGGAATTGTTGGCACACGCTATCCTTCTATAAGTGGGATAAAGTTCACAGAAAAAATTGCTCGTGAAATCGGCGCTGAAGACTATAGCATTGTATCAGGATTAGCACTAGGTATAGATGCCGCTGCTCATCGTGCTGCTCTCAAAACAGGAACTATTGCTGTGATGGCCGGAGGATTAGATCGTCTCTATCCACCAGAAAATCGTAGTTTATTAGAAGATATTTTGAGCAATGAAGGCATAGCAATTAGCGAAATGCCTTTTGGATGGGAACCTCGAGCATATGATTTTCCACGTCGTAATCGCCTCATTGCAGGCATAGGATTAGGATTAATAGTGATCGAAGCAGCCAAAAGATCAGGATCCCTTATAACATCTAGAATTGCAGGAGAATATGGAAGACTGGTTTTCTCAGTTCCTGGATCACCCTTAGACCCTCGCTGCGAAGGAACAAATCAGCTTATCAAAGACGTAGCAACCCTTATCACCTCTGCTCATGACGTTCTTCAAATGCTACATTCACAAGTAGAACAGAACTTCTTTTCATCATCATCATCAGATATAAATAAAACAAAAGACCTTAATATCGCCAATGGCATTGAATACACTCAAGATGAAAGAATGAGAATAACACAATCTTTAAATAACGTCCCAATCCATATAGATGATATCATCCATCATACAGGAATAAACGCTACCATTGTATATCTTGTGCTCTTAGAGTTAGATTTAGCTGGCAAACTATGCCATCATCCTGAAGGAAAGGTGTCGTTAACAATGCAATTTCCATCATCTCAATGACTCTGAAAGAAATCTAACTGTATACCTAAACACAATAATGCAATATATGGGGATTAATTGCGAAAAGGAAAATAATCTATCAAGACTGTATAAATTAAATTATCCATCACAGTATTGGTTATGGAATAACCATTATCAAAAAATCGAGTAATATGTTAGAATTGCATACTTGTATAGAGATTGAAAAATGAATGTTATAATTGTAGAATCGCCAGCCAAAGCAAAAACGATCAGCAAATATGTGGGATCAAATTATAAAGTACTATCATCTTTTGGACATATACGTGATTTACCTTCCAAAAAAGGATCAGTCCTCCCGGATAAAAACTTTGAAATGATTTGGGAAATTGATCCCTCATCTCAAAAACATCTAAACAATATATTCCGTGCCGTTAAATCATCTACATCCCTCATTCTTGCAACCGATCCCGATAGAGAAGGAGAAGCCATCTCTTGGCATATTTTAGATGTTCTTAGGCAAAATAACCTCATCGAAAACACAAAGATTCAACGCGTATCTTTTAATGCTATCACCAAAAAAACAGTATTACATGCTATAAACAATCCACGTGATATCAATATAGATCTCGTTCATGCTTATCTAGCTCGACGAGCATTGGATTATCTTGTGGGTTTTAATCTTTCACCAATTTTATGGCAAAAACTTCCAGGAGCTCGTTCAGCAGGTAGAGTCCAATCTGTAGCTTTACGCCTCATATGTGATCGCGAAAATCAAATAGAATGTTTTTCTTCAGAAGAATATTGGTCACTCTCAGCCTTATTAGAAACGCCTCATGGCGATCAATTTACAGCATATCTCACAGAATTTAATGGCAAACGCATCGAAAAAAAGTCTATCAGCAATAAAAAAGAAGCAGATGAAATACTCTCTTTCTTGAAAAAAGCCACTTATATTGTGAAAAAAGTTGAGAAAAAACCCGTAAAGCGCAATCCTTGGCCTGCATTTACCACCTCTACTCTTCAACAAACTGCCTCATCTAGATTGGGCTTTTCTGCTACACATACTATGCGCATAGCACAAAAGCTCTATGAAGGAATCGATGTTAACGGTGAAATTATTGGTTTAATTACCTATATGAGAACTGACGGCGTCCATATATCTACTGATGCTCTTGAAGAAGTACGCCATTCCATCTCTTCCAATTATGGGAATAATTATCTCCCTGAAAAACCAAGAATATACTCTTCTAAATCCAAAAATGCCCAAGAAGCACATGAAGCTATCCGCCCTACTGACTTTAATTTGTCACCGTCACAAATGGAGCAGTTTCTGGATTTCGAACAACTTCAGCTTTATACTTTGATATGGAAACGCAGTGTTGCTAGTCAGATGGCTTCTGCTGAATTTGAACGCACAACTTTTAGTATTGATGCTACATATAAGGATCAAATTGCACATATGACAACCATTGGTTCTTGTTTATGTTTTGATGGATTTCTAAAAGTATGGGACTATCAAACTGATCAAGAAAAAAAATCAAAGGAGAATATACTTCTTACGCGCATAAATAATAATACACAACTTATTACCAAAGAAACCAATGCATCTCAGCACTTTACCGAATCTCCGCCACGATATTCAGAATCTTCTTTAATCAAAAAAATGGAAGAAATAGGAATTGGACGACCCTCTACCTATGCCGTGACTTTAGAAACACTCAATAAAAGAAAATATGTCATTACCGAACAACGCAAGATTTTACCGCAAAATACAGGTAGGATCGTTACAGCCTTTTTAAAAAATTTCTTCGGGCAATATATAGAATATGATTTCACAGCAGATCTTGAAGAAAAATTAGATGAAATATCCACTGGTAAATTGGATTGGCAAAAAGTTTTACATGAATTTTGGGAAAAATTTATTGAGAAAATTGACAGCATAAAAGATCTTAGAATCTCAAATGTCTTGGATATTTTGAATGACACCTTATCCTCTGTAATATTTCCCCCTAAAGACACTAATGAAAACAATCGTACATGTCCTGGATGCAAAATCCATCCTTTATCTTTAAAACTCAGCAGTAAATATGGAGCTTTTGTTGGGTGTACTAATTATCCAGAATGTAAGTATACACGTCAATTGACGTCAAAACAAGAAGATACCTCTGAAATAAAAGAACCTATACTTCTCGGAGAAGATCCAGAAACAAAAGATCCTATCACATTACGATCAGGACGTTTTGGCTTTTATGTACAACGAGGCGATGGTAAGGATAGCAAGCGTTGTGCTCTACCCAAAAGTTGGGGACATGAGAGTATAGATTATGACAAAGCTATGTCTTTATTATCTTTACCAAAAGAAATAGGCATACATCCTGAAACTCAAAAAAACATCACCGCCGGTATTGGAAAATATGGCGGCTATCTCAACCACAATGGAAATTATACTAAATTAGAATCAATAGAACAGGTCCTAACAATCAATCTTGATCAAGCAGTTTCTCATATTACAAAAGATATGAATAACGAAAAAACCTCTCAAAGAAGGTCTAAAAACCAAGGCAATGTGATAGGTGTTCACCCAGAAGGCGGGTCTATCACGATTCGTCACGGACGTTATGGACCTTATCTTAATTGGAAAAAAATTAATGCAAGCCTTTCAAAACAAAAAAATCCTGATACAATCGATCTAGAAAGTGCCATAAACATTCTAACAGAAAAAATCAATCCTAAGAAAAAATAAAAAGCAATATAATCGCCAATTTTGTAAAAGCTGTCCTTGACTATTGTGTCTAAAATATTATCCTAGAATTGCGGTTCACGTTTTCAGAATTATATAAACAGTATTCGCATGATTGTTATAACATGTTTATTTGTTGAAAAGAATATGGCGTCATGGCATTCAAAATCGCGGTTGTTGGTGCAACAGGAAATGTTGGAAGGGAAATGCTCAATATTGTATATGAGCGTGGTTTCCCTGTTAGTGAAATCGTAGCATTAGCTTCCGAACGTTCAGTTGGTACCAAACTCCCATTTGGGGATAAAACAATTGAAGTACAAGATGTCAATTCCTACGATTTTTCTAATACAAATATTTGTCTTATGTCAGCAGGCAATGCATTATCTACTAAAATATCCCCCCAAATAGCAAAAACAGGTTGTATTGTTATAGATAACTCCTCTGCATGGCGATATCACCCTGATGTGCCTCTCATTGTACCTGAAGTTAATCCTGAAACGATATCTTTGGCTTCTCGCAAAAATATTATAGCAAATCCTAATTGTTCAACAATTCAGCTTGTAGTAGCACTAAAACCTTTGCATGATCTTGCAATAATCAAGCGTGTCATCGTCTCAACGTATCAATCTGTTTCTGGAGCCGGTAAAAAAGGTGTAAATGAACTTATCAGTCAAACGGAATCCGTTCTAGCACAAAAAAAAATCAAAAATCAAGTTTTTACCAAAAATATTGCGTTTAACATCATCCCACATATAGATGTTTTTCTAGATGATGGTTATACAAAAGAAGAATGGAAAGTTATAGTAGAAACGAAAAAAATTTTAGACCAAAACATAAAGGTTAGCTGCACAGCTGCCCGCGTTCCCGTTTTCATAGGTCACTCGGAGTCTGTGAATATAGAATTTGAAAAAGATATCTCTATCCAAAGCGCAATAAATGCTATAAACCAATCTTTAGGATGTGTAGTAGTAGACAAAATAGAAAAAAGCGGATACACTACACCTATTGAGTGTATAGGCAGAGACCCTGTATTCGTTTCACGGATTAGAAAAGATCCTACTGTCAAAAGTGGACTGAATTTATGGATTGTTGCAAATAATCTGCGCAAAGGGGCAGCGTTAAACGCCGTGCAAATTGCTGAACTTTTAGTATAAAAAGGTTGAGACAAACAATAAGTAGTACCCTCTAATCTATTTCCGTATATTAAGAGAAAGGTTGCATGATGTCTTTTAGAGAAATAAAATCCTTGTTCCTGCTATTTACAATACTAATGTATCCAACATTATCACAAGCAATTTGCTCCGAATCTCCCGATCGATTTAACGAATGGATATCAGATACACGCGAGCAAGCTTTAAAAAATGGCGTTCATAAAGAAATTGCTGATGAAGTATTTTCTAATCTCCAATATCGAGAGGCAACTATTAATGCAGATAGAAAAATGTTTTCCTCTCCACCACTATCTTTCAAAGAATACCTAGAAACCATTCCTTACTCTACTATCATTGCTACCGGTAAACAATTGAAGAAAAAGAATGAAGAAGCATTTAGACATCTTAAGCGTAAATATGGAGTTCCAGCAGGTGTCATAATATCTTTGTGGGGATTAGAAAGTAGTTTTGGAACAAGAATGGGGAAAGTTCCTATACTTTCAACTCTTGCTACACTTGCCTATGACTGTCGTCGTTCTAAATTCTTTACCGAAGAGTTTTTTGCTGCCCTTTATCTTGTAGATAAAAATATCATATCCCCTACATCCCTTGGTGCCATGTATGGAGAAATTGGACAATTTCAGTTCCTTCCAAGCAATGTAAAGAAATTTGCCGTAGATGCAGATGAAGATGGTCAAGCAAATTTAATAGAATCTCCTACAGATGCAATTGTATCAGCAGCTAATTTCTTATCAAAAAATGGATGGGTAAGATGCAAAGGATATCAGCCTACAGAGGCAAATTTTGCAACTCTAAAACGTTGGAATTCTTCTACAAATTATATTAAAACAGTTGCATATATAGCAGCACACATTGATGGTATAAAACTAAATCGTAAATATGACTAATTCGTCATAGAAGATAAATAAACTTTCCAAATCACTAAACATTTTAATTTTTTAGTGATTTGGAAAAAGTCAAAATACTGACCTTCTCTGCCCCTGCTTTCTTTAATGCAACATCAGCAAATTTCGCTGTTGAACCTGTTGTATAAACATCATCTATCAAAACAACTTTTGATCCGTCCACATACTTATAGAAATATTGAGGAACATTAAATGCATTATGCAAGTTCCTTTTTCTAGCAGATAAAGATAAATCTACCTGCTGTTTAGTAAAACGATGGCGCACTAAAATTCCAGAAATAAATGGCTTTTTTGCATACTCAGCAATAAGTCGCGCGAGTTCTGCTGACTGATTGTATCGTCGGCAAATAAGACGAAACCGATGCAATGGAATAGCAACAATCAAATCAGAATCCATTACTAGATCCTTCCCCGAACGGAACATCCACTTAGCCATCATAATAGCCAAGTCAGTTCTATCATGGTATTTTAAAAGGCGCACTAAAACACGCGACATATCGCAGTAAACAGTTACAGAACATATATGATTTAATAGGGAATCATCTTTATCATTGGTATTATTTTTATCGTCCAAAATATTATCAGTAGAAGATATAAAATAAACTTTTGACCAACAATGTGCACATAAACAAAAACGACGATCTATCACTCTATTACAAACTGGACAAATAGTAGGATAGATATAATAAAATAATTTCCCGATAATAGACTTTATTATCTGCGTCGCTGAGAGCATATATAAAAAATCTTTCAAAATAATTATTAAAATAACTGTCCGATTTATATGTTCGAACCACAAAAGATCTATGAAATGTTCATTACCATCATCAATACATCCAGTCGTAAAAATACTGAATGAATACAGCGCTTATCTCAACTAATTGCACTACAAAAAAACAAAATATATATCATGCAAACGATATTTTTTGCACATATTAGTTAAATCTTGGACAATTCATTAAAATGCAAAAAAAATTATTAATCACAAGCAATCTTAAAAAAATAATAAAAATTAATATGGTAAATCAAGGTACTTAGAAAAATTCTTTTTTACCAGGTATCCTTAATCACAAAAAGATCTTTTTGAATATTGAATAAAATAAATTGACAATAAAGGAATAAAATTCAAAATAGACCACGTGCCCAGGTGGCGGAATCGGTATACGCGCAGGTTTCAGATACCTGTACCGCAAGGTGTGGAGGTTCAAGTCCTCTCCTGGGCACCAAAAAATAGTTATCTATATTGTTATTTAAATATCTATTTTAATTTTTCAAAACATGGAATACTGAGTCATTTTATATAGTCTCTTTCTTTGAAAAACATCATATATAATAATTATCCCCCCGCCCACCACCGAAAGGTCAGATAAAAATTATATTCTTCAATTCAAAAAAACACTTCCATATTAATGAATATAGATACTCAAGTGAGTGATTTATTTTTAGTTTTTCTTAATAACTTGTAAGACATTTTCAGGAGAAGAAATTTCATACGGATCTGTAGCATGATTGTCAGAAAATCCCTCTTCTATAAACCAACGTGTCACTACCATATTTTCGATAAGAGCTCCATAGCGCCAAGAACGAAATCCAAATCCTACATTATCTTTGCAAACGAGCATTCCCATTTTACGTGTAAACTCA
This sequence comes from Candidatus Liberibacter africanus PTSAPSY, assembly GCF_001021085.1. Classification (NCBI taxonomy): domain Bacteria; kingdom Pseudomonadati; phylum Pseudomonadota; class Alphaproteobacteria; order Hyphomicrobiales; family Rhizobiaceae; genus Liberibacter; species Candidatus Liberibacter africanus. The sequence continues at coordinate 255,422 of NZ_CP004021.1, forward strand.
CCAGAACCATCAGGCAATAACTTAACATTTTTAATCTCTAAACTTTTACCCCAAGCATTCATAACAAAAGCATCATTAACCGAGAGGCAATAAACCTCATCAATTCCATGACAACGCAAATCTTCATAAATCTTTTCAAAACCAGGAAGCTGCCGATTAGAACAAGTAGGAGTGAAAGCTCCTGGCAAAGCAAAAAGAAACACTTTTTTATTTGAAAATAAATCTTGCGTACTTACATCTTTCCATTGAAAATCTTTAGAGCCATCTGGCAATTCTTTGCTAACACGTGTATGGAAAATAACTTCTGGTATTGTAAATTTTCTCATTTTTCACAGACTCCTAATCATTAGTATATGTATAAAAAACAACAATATCATACATTAAAAAGACACTTCATTCAACGAGCAACTCATTTGATAACTATATAGAAAGATATGCCATAATCTTATCAGATCAAAAGATAGACTATTCTATCTTTGCATATCCTGCTTATATAAAAGTACTTTCATTAGCGTACAGCATTATGAAATTTAAAACACTATAATAGCAATTTAAATGATAAAAATTTTTAGGTTAAAACCACTCATCTATATGTATAAAAAACCATACCATGGACATTAAATGATCGTATAATAAAGGAAATTTTCATACTGTTGATAATCAATCAACACTTATAAATCATATGTTATAAATCATATGTTTAAAATTAATATTCATTAAATCTATTTAATTGAGGAATAAGAATGCATTAACAAGACAAAAGACCTAATAGGTTCTATAATTATCTCGAAAAAATAAATAGCTTATACCGACCGAACCTAGTAATTGCTGAAATGGTGAGTCATTGATTCCACGCAACTATTTTTATATTCTCCCCTAACTTTCTCAATTATAAATAATAGTATAGACCGAATTAATTGCAACTATGTTGATTCATCGCTTGTGTTTCAGAAACAGGGAGAATAAAATTACTAATAGATATTTCTTAAGGAATAATGCTATTTACTATTTAAAAGCAAAACTGTTAAAGACATAAGATTCGTTGTAGATGATATCTAGAAATAAAATGTTCATTCATGTATTAATGAAGATATTTCTGTTTAAATAAATGGTAATGTTATAAAGATCAAACTAGTATTTTAAGATAGCGGTTCTATACGATGAGTCAAAAAATTTTGCTCGCTGAAGACGACAATGATATGCGGCGTTTCTTAATAAAAGCTTTAGGGAAAGCTGGGTATGAAGTAATATCCTGCAATAATGGAGCTAGCGCATATGATAAAGTGCGTGAAGAACCTTTTTCTTTGCTTTTAACGGATATTGTAATGCCAGAAATGGATGGTATCGAGTTAGCACGTCGAGCAACTGAATTAGATCCTGATTTAAAAGTAATGTTTATTACAGGATTTGCTGCCGTTGCTTTAAATCCTGATTCCAATGCTCCTAAAAATGCAAAAGTTCTATCAAAACCTTTTCATTTACGAGACCTCGTTAATGAAGTAAATAGGTTGTTAACTATATAAAATAAAATGTAAAACCAATAAATTAGTTGACGAAATTAGATAATATGTTTTAGAAATGATACATATACGACTATTTGAAAAAGGGCATGTAGTTCATTGGTAGAACACTACGTTGACATCGTAGGGGTAACAAGTTCGATTCTTGTCATGCCCACCATTGAAAATTTAAGTTGTTGATTTAACGGTATTTTTTATAATGTTTGATCGCCTCTTTGGGAAGGTAAGACTAACGTTTTACTTCCTTCTTCAATTATAAACCTTTTTGATGTATAGTAGAGGGAAAAGGAACGGAAGAAATACAATGAATAAAGCAGCCGATATACCATCCGGAGACAAGGAAAAGTACGTTACCAAATTAGATCTCTTGAATAAAGATCATGAACACTTAAGCGAAAAAATAGACAGAGTAGATCATAGGGTTGATAAATTTGAACAGATAATAGATAGACTCTCTGATAGAATAGATACCCGATTTGATAAAATCGATACTTGGTTTGAAAAAATAGATAGCCGGTTTGAAAAAATAAATTTACGTTTTGAAAATATACGTGTTGAGATGCAGAATATTATTTGGAAAATACCAGCCATACTTGCGGTTATCATGACAACTTTAAGCGGAGTAGCTAAATTATTCCACTGGATCTAACCCCTCCTCTTCTGCACGATTTTGTCCGTGTACCAAAAGACAAAAATGCACGCAATAATCCCTTATTCAAAGGGAGTAAGAACAGCAAGAAGACTTTGACTAAAGAGGTTCTCTTTTACCCCCCACCATACCAATAAGGGATAAATGATACTCCAAAAAACGGTCGTCAGAGGCCGAACCATTGCCGTGAATCTTAAACCCATTGAACACCGCTTTTGTCATGCCCACAATTGATAAAGAAAATTTCGGAACATGTGCTATTTCAATATTAGAATTGAATTACAAATTTTATAGTATGAAGCACTATCATTTTGTATAACATATATTTTTTATGAAAATAGTTATGGAGTAAAAAGAAAATATTTAAGTAATTTTCAGAAAACTTATTCTGGTTAAAGAGTCATTGATTTTACATTATAAAACCATTTAGGATATATAATACGACAATATCGCTATATATTTTAGGAATTTTATTTTGCAAAATAATTGATCTATTCGACAAACTATATTTTTGCACAATATTTACAATAATATTATTAAATACCAAAGTGAATAAAAACTGTGTCAATCATTATTGATGAGACTATACAACTATTAAATGGATATTTTATACCTTCTTTTGATGATTAAGAATAATTAGCCATCCATAAAAACGAATGAGTCGCTGGGGAAAAGTATCCACTAATCCCAAGAACTCCTCTCTTATTTTTTATAATTTTATGAAAGTGATAAAAAAACAGTCAAAACATTTTATTAATATGCATTATTATATTATTTATTGAAGAGACTTGGACAGCGCACAAAGTAAGAAAAACGAAAGTTATGTATTTACGCAATGGATGCTATGTTGTCTGCAGTAAAACAATACCAAAAAACAAAAGAGTAAAATTATTTACCTTGAAGCATTCTGCGCAACATAAAGATGAATTAAATTCAATAAAAATTCTTAATTATCATAAAATAGCTAGTTATTATTTTTTAAATCCTGTAGCAAGCATAAACATTTCTACTGATTCTGTACGAGATGCCATTGGTTTAATATGGATAACTTTTTGAAAATTTTTTTTGAGCAGACAAAGTATATCGTTCGTCGTTCCTCCTTGAAACGTTTTAACAAGAAAATCGCCACCTACATTCAACGTTTCCAAAGCAAAAAATGCTGCAGCTTCACATAAACTCATAGTACGCAAATGATCAATTTTACGATTACCAATAGTCGGATATGCCATGTCAGACAATACAAGATCAGGATTTCCACCTATCGCCTGATGTATAAATTCCCAAGAATTTAAATCTAAAAAATCAAATTTGAAAAATTTAACCCCTATAATAGGTTCCATTTCCAATATATCTATAGCAACTACACGAATATTTTTATCATTAGAACCAGTAATACGTGCCGCTACTTGTGACCAACTTCCTGGATAAGATCCAAGATCAACAATACGTCTATTAGATTGAAGTATCCGGTGTTTTTCATTAATCTGGAGCAATTTATACGCAGAGCGTGCGCGCCAACCTTCTAATTGTGCTTTTTGCACATAAGGATCATTAATATGGCGATTCAACCAATTTCGCGAAGATCCTTGACAAGAATCATTCTTTACCTTCTGAGTTAAACTACGTCGTAAAGAACTACTAGATAATTTGACCATAAATTTTATTTTTTCCCTATTGTAAAAAATACTTTTGATATCAAAGTTATTTTGTTATCACGAGAGATCCTTCTAAAAATACCTTTTCCCAAGCACTATAAATTTGTACAAATAAAAAATAATCGAAAACAATATATTATGTCAAATATTCATAATAGTAAAATATAAATAATCAAATCAAAAGAGTGAATGTTAATGTATATTGACAAAAAAAGAGAGAATATTGACCTTTTAATGAATTTATAGTTTAAAAACCACAAATTTTTATCTATAGTCAATGTACTGGGGAATAGTTCAATGGCAGAACGACGGACTCTGACTCCGTTAATCTTGGTTCGAATCCAAGTTCCCCAACCAAATATCAAATGCATTTAATAACAGTATAATGTTTTTTGATTATTAAAAACCGATGGGTAAATAGCAAAAAACTGAATCAGCGTTCATTTGACATGTTCATTGTTTGTTTTATATATTCACCAAAACCGTAAAAAAATTAGATGGCAAATCTTCCCTATAATCTGAAAATATTTATAGCTAATTAACATAGGAAAATGAACAATTATATCTTAGTTGGTCTTATTATCTGTTTTATAAATGTATAATAAAGCCCATCGATAAATTACTTGTACCCATTCATGTCAAATTGATGGATAAAAGCACTCATATTAGCTGTATATTATTTTGATATTCAAAATAAAAACCTGCTATTAATGTGAACCTATTCAGGATGAGTATCAGCAATGAAATTGCATATACTTAAATAGAAATAAATATTCAATTATCTATCAACCCTACCCTGTAAATTACTTTTGTATGTCTTTTACCATTATTCAAGATTATTAAAAAAGTACAGACACCCATAACAGTATAAATGTAGTGTCATGATTTTGAAATATTTCAAAGATTTAAACAGTAGGTGTTTTGTCTTTGTGTGAAAAATGACGAATAAAAATTGTGACTAAAATCAACCACAATAATCCACTTGATAAATTCAACAAATTGAAAGCATATTCACGCCCCCATAGATAAATAATCTTAGAAGCCTCAATACCTAAAATAAATACTATCATACCGATCATCGACATAGCAGCAGAAACAGTCCCTTTGCTAATATCACTGGAAAATAATGTTAGTCTAGTCAAACAGGCATTAGATATACCAAGACCAAATGTATATAAACTTAAACCAGCTGTAATCCATATAAAATCACTTGATGGGTAAAGTTCTGAACCTAAAAAAGCAACTATCAGACCAATAATCATGGGCTTTTCACTCAATTTTATCAGATTAATGAGAGTTATTTTTTCGGTTAAATAACTCAACGTGAAATTACCAACAATTAGTCCACCTAAAACAGGTACTTGTAAAAAAGAATAGGTAATAATCGAAAGCCCTTTTCCACTAATAAGAATAACAGGAGAAAGAGCGATCCAAGCAAACAATGGAACATTTGCTAATCCTATTGCAAGTGAACCATTAATAAAAAGTTTATTTTTTAGCACATCCTTATAATCACATCCTAGACGATAAAAGGATAATGTTTCTCCTTTCTTCTGTACTGTTTCTGGCATAAACAACAACAAACCTACGAATGAAAATAAAGATACAATCGCAACAATTACAAACATACCCTGCCAAGGAAGAATGTTAACTAATACTGCACCAACCAATGGACCCAGCAGAGGAGAAACCAACGCAATATTTGCCATCAGCGCAATAATTTTAACACAAATTTTTTCCTCAAACGCCTCTTGAATCGTCGCATAACCAACAGAACCAATAAAACATAATCCTATGCCTTGTAGGAATCTCATGAACATGAACTGCTCAATGCTTGAAGAAAATAGAATTGCAAAACAGCTAATAATAAAGAAAATAACACCTAGAAGCATAACCGGACGTCTTCCACGTATATCTGACAAAGGCCCAAAAAACCATTGTAATAGAACACCTCCAGCGAGATAAGCAGTGAACGAAGTAGGAACCCATTCAATCCCTGCGTTGAAATTTGCTACGATCTCCAACATAGCTGGCTGAATCATATCATTAGCGATATAAGCAGCGAATTCAAATATTGCCAAACTCAAAGAAAATAATATACTATCACGTTTTGATAAAGATGGCATACACATAAATCCTTATTAATATATACAACAGACCTATCCAGATAAGTGAAGATCTAATAGCAAATAACGCATTAAATTTAATTTAATTTCACTAATTTATTAGAAGCTTTTCTTTAAACCAAATGATAAATCAATGCCTGATTTTTCTTTCTCATATTTATAATTCACAGATGTTTTTGCTTGTAATCCGCGAGGCATATCATATCTAACTTCAACACCAGAAGAAAATAGATTATTTTTTGGCGATTCATTAGATTTCACCTTCCAAAAATACTGTCCTCCTAAAGAAACGCTGACATCTTGTAAAACGCTCATCTTATATCCACCAAAAACAGAATATCTAGATTGATCATAATAAGAATTAGCACCACTAGCCCATATAGCGCCAAAATCAACAGTACCTTTATTACCCAAAGAAGAACTGACATTACCACGCATAACTATGTTTTTAGTCTTAACATCATAACCACCAGTAACCGTAGAAGTCATATTTCCAAGAGCGTACGAAGCCATATAACCAAGACCAAACCCCTGTTTATTATCTGTTTTTTGCAAAAGATCCACAGAAATACCTGCTTTGTAACTACCATAACTACGTTGATAAGCAAGAGATGTCATCTTATCTAAATCATCATTAACATTACGTAGAACAGCCGAATCATAAACAGAACTAACTTCATCACTCCAAGGAGTATAATGACCTACCTTTAACCCATTCATACTGACATATAACTGATCCAAAACAAATTTAATAGATGGAAGAGTAAATGAAATAGAGCGAATACTAGGATTAGAAAAGCCTATCGATGACAAATCCGAAGCTTCCATATTCCACTTTGTATTACCTTTAATAGGCCCAAAAATAGTAGGCTGCATCAAACCTAATTCAACCATTCCTTTTATAGGAAACTTATGAAGAGAAGTAGTGCTGGCACCATTTGCCCACTGATGGACAAAACTTCCACCAATAGATCCATTCGATTTCACATAAGGCAAAAAATCACTTATTTTACTATAACCTTTCTCGCAATTATTGCGACAAATAACTGCTTTATTCTTACGAACTTCCGCGAAAGATTCGCTGTAAGAAATAATCGCAAAAACAGCAACAGATCCTAAAAAAAATTTTTTACATTTCATAACATATCCTATCTAATTTATACTCAAATCAAGATCATAGTTTTTACCAAAATGCTCAATACAGAACGAGCAAACGACAAGACAAACCACACTTATCATCCCATCTAACAACGGGCATAAGTAAAAGTTAACAAAAAAACAATAAATAATTTAATTAATTCACATCTTTATTTTTTTTGTTAAAAATGTAGCATATAAGGTATATAATGGTGTATTTTTATCGCTTGTTTCATGCAAATATATTTAATTCCTGTTTCATGATAAATATCAAAAATGGAAAACAGATAACGCGTATTCAAAATACACACAGACATAAAGTGGTATTATCAACTTATATTTTTCTGTTATTGACCGGATAAAATACGATTTTACGCATCAAAATCTCAGTCAAAGCAATATATTATCTGTATATCCAAAAAAATGATAGATATCAAAAGTGCATGAAACATACAAAGTATAGAGGAGAAATAACTATTTTTAAAACCATTAATTACATATTTCTCACTCTATCAATGTATATAAAAGATTATTAACTCAGGAAGAACGCAAAACCGCATTCGTGCTTTGAAAAACATTTTCTATAATACGCTTTGTCAATTCCTGAATTTCATCATCACGCAAAGTTTCTTTCATAGGCTGTATCGAAACTTCAAGTGCAACAGATTTTTTATCTATCCCTAATGATTCACCTGAAAAAACATCAAAAACCCTAACATCAGTTATTATGTTACAATCAACTTTTTTAACTGCATCAACCAACATACTTGAAGGAACAGATCGATCTACAACAAAAGAAAAATCACGCTTTATTGGATGCAATGAAGAAAGATGAAGGATTCCTTTCGTTTTTGTACGTTTCTTCTGCGAAACAGGAATAGAATCAATATAAATCTCAAAACCACAAATAGGATTAGATAATCCAAAAAAATATAAAATTTGAGGATGAAATTCTCCAAAATATCCTAGAACTGTTTTCCCTAGTTTAATCGTCCCAGAAAGCCCTGGATGATACCATGAAGGTGCAACCGGCTCAATATGAAGAGAATCTACAGAAACAAAAGGCTCAAGGACAGCTAATGCATCTGCTTTAGCATCAAATACATCTACATTTCTACATCTTGCCCCAGATTTTTCAAACCAAAATCTTCCAAACCCTTCAATACAAGAGGATCCCTTTCTAATGCCTGCAGCCATACATTTTTGTCCTTCAGGCCTATCATTTTCATAAACATGAGACACCTCAAATATAGAAAGATCCGCAATAGAACGATCAACATTACAGTTAACGGCTTTCAATAAACCAGGGAAAAGAGAAGTACGCATATCAGACATCTCTACAGAAATTGGATTTAAAATCTCCAACTCAGAATGCCCTCCTCCAAAAAGAACTGACTGTTCTTTAGAAATAAAAGACCACGTTATTACTTCCATCATAGCACGAGAAGCAAGTACTCGCTTAGCGTAACGAATCCTATTCTGTTGCACAGACAAAGGTCTTTTATCCTCCACTTGCACGAGAGGGAGCGGTTTACTTGTAATACGGTCTACGCCATAAATGCGCAAAATTTCCTCTACTAAATCAGCTTTTTCTTCCACATCCCCACGCCATGAAGGGGCGGAAACCGTGAAAGCACCTTTTCCCTCCTCAATATAAAATCCTAATTTCTCCAAAATACGTAAACTATCTTCGACAGGAACATCTATACCTGCCAATCGCTTAACATCAGAATTCATAAATGAAATTTTATGCGGTTTATAGGTTTTATTCTTTGCAATATGAATATCAGAAGCTTTTCCACCACATAAAGAAAGTACTAAAGATACTGCATGCTTCATGATAGGAATCATATCCTGTGAATCAACCCCACGCTCAAAACGATATCGAGAATCAGTATTGATCCCTAAAGCATGTCCAGAATGCGCTATATTACGAGGATCCCATAAAGCAACCTCAAGCAAAACATCTATGGTATCATTATCACAAGAAGCATGCTTTCCACCTATAATTCCAGCAATAGATTCGACAACATCATCGGATGCAACTACTACATTATTTGAAGATAAATCATATTCTTGATCATTTAGAGCTAGGATTTTTTCACCTATACGTGCACGACGAATTGTAAGATCACCAACTATTTTAGAAGCATCAAACACATGCGAAGGATATCCTCGATCTAAAGAAATGTAGTTTGTGATATCCACGAGAGTACTGATAGAACGTAATCCAACAGCTTCTAATCGTCGACGCATCCAATCAGGAGCAACACCATTGCGCACACCTTTAATGCAACACATTGCAAATCCCTGACACAAATTCGCATCATCTAAATCTAGTCGAATTTCTAACGGAAATGATTCAGATGAAGAAAAAATGGGCGTATCTATTTCCTTGAATTTTCCTAAACCAGTAGCAGCCAAATCGAACGCAATACCACGCACACCAGTACAATCAGCTCGATTAGGAGTCAATGAAACATCAATGATCGGATCTGAAAGCCCTAAATAATCAATTAATTTGCCACCTACAGGAGCATCAATTGGCAACTCCATTATATTACTACAATTATTTGAGAGCATCAATTCTTTTTCAGAACACATCATGCCTGCACTTTTCACACCACGAATCGTGCTAACATCGATTTTCTTGTTACTTTCTGGAATACAACTTCCTGGAGGAGCCCATACTCCTAATAATCCAACACGAACATTAGGAGCACCACAAACAACTTGAATGGGATCTTGCTTGCCTACATCAATTTGAAGTATTGAAAGGTGATCTGAATCAGCATTTTGTTCTACAGATAATATTTTTACTATTGTAAAAGGAATTAAAGAAGAACGATCATCAACCTTTTCAACTTCAAGCCCAATAGAAGTCAATTTATCGCATATTTTTTCAATACTCACATCTGTATCAAGATGATCTTTTAGCCAAGATAGTGTGAATTTCAAGGAAAAAGTCTCCTATTTTAAATGAGAAAACAAGGGGGGAACATCAAGAGGAGAAAAACCATAGTGATCAACCCAACGTACATCAGCTTCAAAAAAATCACGAACATCTGACATACCGTATTTTAGCATTGCTATACGCTCAAGCCCTATTCCCCAAGCAAATCCTTGATAAACATCTGGATCAATGCCGACACCACGTAACACTCTAGGATCAACCATACCACATCCTAAAATTTCCATCCATTCCGTCCCTTGATCGAACTTTATTACATTTCCCAAACGACTGTATCGAATATCAACTTCAAAAGAAGGTTCTGTAAAAGGGAAAAAAGAAGGACGAAAACGCATCTCAAGAGAACTTACTTCAAAAAATGCTTTGCAAAAGGACTCCAAAACCCACCGAAGATTTGCAATAGTTGCAGATTGATCGACAACCAACCCCTCAATTTGATGAAACATCGGAGAATGCGTCGAATCGGAATCCCTCCGGTAGGTTTTCCCTGGAATAACCACTTTGAGTGGTAGATCACGAGATTCCATAAGCCGAATCTGAACTGGAGAAGTATGCGTACGCAACAATTTATTCTTTCCTTCTGCAGTACCGGGCATAAAAAAAGTATCGTGCATCTGTCGCGCAGGATGTTCATTTGGAAAGTTCAACGCAGTAAAATTATAGTAATCACTCTCAATATCAGACCCCTCTTCCAAGGAAAATCCCATATCCATAAAAATACAAGTTACTTCATCAATAACTTGTGTCAGCGGATGAATCCTTCCTCGGCGACATGGAGAAGAAAAAACTGGCAAAGACACATCCACAGATTGAGATGATACTTGTTCAGAAATCAACTGATCACGTATAAACTCTTTGCGAGAAGATATCTTTTCAGAAATATCAAGTTTAAACTGATTGAGAATAGCTCCTCTAGAGCGAACCTTATCTGGATCCAATCCCTTTAAATCCCTTAAAAGAGAAGATATAGAGCCATTTTTCCCCAAAGCAGCAACACGAATTGCATTAAGAGAATTCATATCAGTAACAGATGAAATAGATTCATAAAGAGAAGATCTCATCCTCTCGATATCATCTTCAAAACGATCATTTCCAGTCATATACCCCCCCAATCCAAATTATAATTAATCTAAAAAAACTAGACCTAGGGAGAAAAACTACATTGATACGAAGAGATAAATGATAAAATCTCTCAACCCTACGCTGTCTTGTGCGATAAATTAGATTCTGAAATATCAACAAATCTTTTAAAACAATCTGGCTTCGCAATGGCAATCTCAGAGAGGACTTTACGATCAAGAACTACGCCTGCTTTATTCAAACCATCAATAAACTGGGAATAATTTAAACCATATAGACGAACAGCTGCATTAATGCGCTGAATCCAAAGAGACCTAAAATCACGCTTTTTAGTTCTACGATCACGATACGCATACTGCAAAGAACGATCTACTGCTGCTTTAGCGACACGTATGGTATTCTTACGGCGCCCATAAAAACCTTTAGCGGCTTTCAAAACTTTTTTATGTTTAGCGTTAGAAACAACGCCTCTCTTAATACGAGTCATTATCTCACCCCTTCAAAAGACGGAATAGCTTATCTAAAAGAATTAAATACCATTCGGCAAATAATTCCTTATAATTTTTTTTGCATCAGCGGGTGCCAGAACCATAGCCCCACGTGCATTCCTAATAAACTTATTTGATCTCTTGATCATCCCGTGACGCTTTCCAGCAGCTTGCGCCTTAACTTTTCCAGTAGCAGTAGTGCTGAAACGCTTCTTAGAAGAAGAATGCGTTTTCATCTTAGGCATTTATCACCTCAACCTCAAAAACAAACATAAAATTTATCAACACTAAAACAAGAATCAATAAAACCATAATAATTGATTCTAAAACTACGCAAACTAGGAAAGATAGTCAAGAAAATATAGAAAAATAAAATCAGACGCATTTCGAAGACAAAATCATATTCATCTGCCTTCCTTCTAATTTAGGATCACAATCAATCCTAGACACTTCACTAACATACTCTTTTATATCCTCTAGGAGTTTATATCCTAGGTTCTGATGCATAATTTCACGCCCACGAAACTTGACGGAAATTTTTACTTTACAGCCATCCCTTAAAAATCCATCTATAGCTTTAAGCTTAACTTGAAAATCATGCGGATCAATAACGGGACGAATCTTTACTTCTTTTATCCCAGTACTTTTTTGCTTTTTACGTGCTTCCGCTGCATTTTTTTGTATAGTATATTTTAATTTTCGCAAATCAAGTATCTTGCAAATAGAAGGGGTAACCGAAGAATCAATCTCAACAAGATCCAAGTTACTCTCCCTAGCCATTCTTAAAGCCTCAGAAGAACTGATCTCATTACTTTGACCATCAGCTGTAATAAGCTTAACAACCTCAGGATTATGCAACAAAACCTCATCGTTAACACGATAATTATCTTTAGAGCCTACATCTAATTTAGATGATCTAGATATCTTGCGAATCGCCATATTATCCTTTACTAAAAAACGTCTTCAAAAATATGCAGTAACTACACATTTTAGTCAAGCATATTTAAATGTTATCAAAAGAACTTTAACCACCAATAAGAAGCAAAGATCAAAATAGTTCGTTAAGAACACCATAATATTCTTTCACAAAATTCTATCATTATCAAAAATAACTTTCAAACTTGTAAATTGAGAAAATACTTCTTTTTCTTTTGCGACAATGACAATCTCTTGCTATAGTTATAAAATGCAGAAAAAACCTACCCCCCTATCAAGAATACGCAATTTTTCTATAGTAGCCCATATTGACCATGGAAAATCAACTCTTGCCGATCGATTTATTCAATACTGTAGAGGGCTTACTGAACGCGAAATGTCATCACAAGTCCTTGACAACATGGATATAGAACGCGAACGAGGAATTACAATTAAGGCACAAACAGTTCGCCTCACTTATACGGCTGAAGATGCTCAAGATTATCAATTAAATCTCATAGATACCCCAGGACATGTGGATTTTACATATGAGGTTTCTCGCTCTCTTTCAGCATGCGAAGGATCTCTACTAGTTGTGGATGCATCTCAGGGCGTGGAGGCACAGACTCTTGCAAATGTTTACCAAGCAATTGATAATAATCATGAACTTATCACTGTTCTTAACAAAGCAGATCTTCCATCAGCGGATCCAGATCGTGTAAAAAAACAAATTGAAGAAACAATCGGAATTAGCACAGAAGATGCCTTACTTGTTTCAGCAAAAACAGGAGAAGGAATACCTTTACTTCTAGAAAAGATTGTCCAACGATTACCGCCCCCTATAAGCCCAGAAGGAGAAAATTCTCCCCTTAAAGCCCTGCTAATTGATAGTTGGTATAACAGTTATCTTGGTGTCATGGTTCTAGTGCGAATTATAAACGGGAAACTGACCAAAGGACAATCTATACGATTAATGGGAACTAATGCAAAATACCAAGTAGAACGCATTGGAATTTTAACACCTAAAATGATAGATGTAGAAGCGTTATATCCCGGAGAAATTGGAACCATCATAGCCTCAATTAAGGACGTATCACACACACGTGTTGGCGATACCATAACCGACGATAATACGCCTACTACTTCCGCCTTACCCGGATTCAAACCAATACAACCCGTAGTGTTTTGTGGAATTTTTCCTGTTGACGCTACCCAATTTGAAAATTTACGAACAGCGATCAATAAATTACGCCTTAATGACGCATCTTTTTCTTTTGAATTAGAAAATTCCACCGCCCTAGGGTTTGGTTTTAGATGCGGATTTCTCGGTCTCCTGCATCTAGAAATCATTCAAGAACGCCTCGAAAGGGAATTTGACTTAGATCTCATCGGCACTTCTCCATCTGTCGTATACCAGCTGCATATGCATAATGGTAATATGCTAGAGCTCAGCAATCCAATAGATATGCCAGATGCAACTAAAATTTCTGAATTGCGAGAGCCTTGGATTAAAGTAACCATCATAACACCAAGCGAATATCTAGGGCATATTCTTAAACTATGCCAAGAAAGACGTGGAATACAAATAAACATGAGTCACGTAAGCAATCGCACGGTGCTGACATACGAACTGCCTCTCAATGAAGTTATTTTCGATTTTTATGATCGCCTAAAATCAGTCTCAAAGGGATACGCATCTTTCGATTATCATGTAATTGATTATAGAGAAAGTGATCTAGTAAAGTTAACTATCCTAGTTAATAACGAAACAATAGATGCACTTTCCATATTAGTCCACCGTTCCATTTCTGAAAAACGTGGTCGCGCGATATGTGAAAAATTAAAAAATCTCATTCCACAACAAATGTTTCAAATAGCAATTCAGGCAGCAATCGGAGGTCGTATAATCGCGAGAGAAACTGTAAAAGCACGCCGCAAAGATGTGACAGCAAAGTGCTATGGAGGAGATATAACACGTAAACGCAAATTATTAGAAAAACAAAAAAAAGGAAAGAAACTCATGCGCCGCTTTGGAAAAGTAGATATACCACAAAATGCCTTTATTTCTATTTTGAAAACCAACAACGAATAAACCATATAGCAATATAACGCCACCAATATATCACACACCAAATAGAGCACTTTATCCTTTTTTAATGTCATAACATCCTTTTTCTACATTTTAAATGTTATTGCGTATTTGTCTTTTACTCGTTTACTCATGAAACATTTAATTCCAAAATTAGATAGACAAAGATCACGGATAGAAGAAATACAAAATACACGACATCATAAGCAAAAACAGCTAACCTCTTGATGTTCTCTGTTTTAAAAGTGGCAAAGTAATGAATAAAAAATTTATAATGATAGCCTTGAATAGGCTTAGCTATTGATGATATGAAGCAATATTATTTCTCAAGTCTATGTGGGATTTTATAGGGCCTACTATTCATTTGAAAGTATCATTAACTTTATCTATAAAATCGTATTTTAGCCTTCTATCGAATCTACAAATATATTGAAAGATCTGTGATGGATATTCTTTTTGACACGAAATTAATTAATATAAATCGCCTACGATCTTTTCGACAAAAAAACTTTTCTTCTTATTTCCTTTTAGACAGAGTAGCTAAAGAACTCGCCTTTCGACTGAATATGATCAACCAAAATTTCGAAAATGCCCTAGAATTACATGGCATAACAGGAATAGTTGGATCTACATGTATGGAAAAAAATAATATTCAGCGCATGATCCGCACCGAAATATCAGAAGAATTTTCTAATTCAAAAGATGAATTTATCACCTGTCCACTAGAGGAAATTCCATTAATTTCTAAACCCATTGACTTAATTTTATCTCCTCTAAATATACATATCATCAATGATACTTTAGCAACACTTCTAAAAATTAACCATACACTAATACCAGGAGGAGTTTTTTTAGCAGCAATTCCCGGAACAGGAACTCTCCTTGAACTTCGTAAATCATTGCTCAAGGCGGAAACAGAATTAACTGGCGGTGCTAGCCCCCGAATCATTCCATTCATGGATATTAAAAGCACAGGAGCACTCATCCAAAAAGCTGGATTCATTTCTCCCATTATAGATCAAGATACTTACACCGTATACTACAAATCAATGTTTCACCTAATGCATGATCTACGTAGAATGGGTATGTCTAATCCCCTTATCAATCGAAGCAAAATCCCTCCTCATAAATCACTTTTCAAACACGCTTCTAAAATATATACAGCAGAAAACTCTGATTCAACGGGAAACATAACCGCTAGTTTTTCTATTATTTACGTTATCGGATGGAAACCTGTTTCTAAAAAGATATAGACATAAATACACCATATCAAAAAACAATACCAAATAAACAATACACCTCTGAAAGAAAAAACTTTTTCTCATTCCAACACTAAAGAAAATCTATATCAAATAACACGTTTTAAAACTAAAGATTAAAAAATTTAACACGATGATCTTAATATCAATAATTTAAAGACCCCCATCTAAATAGGGGGTCTTATAAGGTTACTTATTCCTTACTAATAAGTCGTGTGTATTCTCCATTTAACTTAACAATCACATATAACCAAACAAACGTAAGGACCAAAAAGATAGCAGTTAAAATAGGAGAAATACTCGAAAAAGTTGCCATAGGAAATATCGTAAAGATAGAAAACTGAATTATAGCTCCACCAGACTTAGCAAGCCTTCCTCCTATAACATCTACTACTGCCTTACCCTTGATTCTAAATTCATCATCCAAAGGAATAAAGGCCATTTCCTTAGTCGCATCAAACATCGTATATTTAGTTGCCTTACTCAAAACATTCTGTAAAGCACCTAAAAAAACTGCTAATGCCAAAGGAGTTATTTTTATAATATTTTCTGTTATAGGCAAAAGACTGTTTTCACAAATAACAAACACAAAAAATCCACCTCCTGTAATCAATATCATTAAAGGAGTGAGGATAGCGGAAGTAAACCATCTAAATCTTTTTAAAATATTACTCCCTAGAATCATAAACATAATAGTCACAACACCAGTCCATTGTACAAACTGACCCATGAAATACGCATAATCACCCTGTGCTGGATATAATTGTCGAATTTTTGCTTTCCAAGGACCTTCAACCAAATTGATGGTAGTTCCATAGCAAATTACTAGCAAAATGATATAACCCAAGTACTTAGACTGCAACGCCATCTTTATACTGTCAAATACTGATAACTTTAATTTTTGCTTGAGAGCGCCCTTTTTAGGAGAATATTGATTCGGATCCGTTAAAACATATACATTCATCCATCTGTATATGGCCATCAGCAAAACACTAGAAAATATTAACGTAAGCATCGAATAAGAAATCATTTCATCATTCGAAAGACTGGAAAACTTTACTATAATACTACCAGCAAGTATCAAACCTATATTACCAACTAATCCAAAAGTCGCATAAAAACGGCTTGCCTCTTCTGTCTTGGTAATTCTATTTGCAAATTGCCAAAACATAAGATTAATCATCACAGCACCCCAAAGCTCTGCAAAAACATAAAACAGAGCAAAAGACCACTTGCCAACTAAATAAATAAACCATTTACAATAAGGCAATGAATCTGCTAACGCACGCACCGATTCTGCAGAAGGATGGATAAAATCACGATACGGATAGAGAATAAAAGCAAAAACTGCGAAAAAAGAAACGAAGAAACAAGTAACTACATAAAAAAGTTTCTCACCATCTAAAATATTAGATAACTTCATATACACAACAGTAAAAAGAATCGCGGAAGGAAGAACACACCATAACTTCACGAAACTTATTACTTCTGCCCCCATATTCGGAATAATCAAAGTATCTTTCAAAGGCCTCAAAGTACTAAAATTAAATAATACAAGAAACATCATAAGGGTCATAGGGATAAATTTCTTCGCCTCTGACATCTTCACGGCACAAAAAATCTGCCATATTTTCAACAAAAAATTACATGTCTTCTGATTGCATACCACGATAAAAATCTTTCAAAAGAGGTTAAAGCCTAATACTCACGACAATTGTTTTTGAATCAAATACTTTCATCAAGTTTGACTTAAAAAAAAAGTATTTATACATATAATATCAAACCAACTGAACACAAGTATTACTTATCGTATTAATAATACTTTTTCCACATTTGATACAATAACAAGGATTTAATTCCAATTTTAAAACGACAGTATCTTATGCATCTCAAGAGAAAAAATAAAATTTTTCATTTTATAATACAATTAATCACGGTTATCTCAATATATTGCAAAAGAGAATATTCCCACCATAAAATCTCTTGTCAATAAGAACAAAAATAGGCAACAACACAGACCCAATGTTCTAATAATACTATACTAAAGGAAAAAGATGAGCAGCCATAAGACACATATATAATCTTATTCATCTTAATAATGTAGATTATTCCACTAAAATCAGAATGAAAAATCACATGTTATAGAAAATAATCTTTATATACTTTGTAATCATTGTAAAAATGATTCCCATCCACGTAATCAACAACGCGACTTGAAAAAGAAATGGAAAAATAAACTACTACTATACCAAATAAAAACCAAACGTTACCGCTGCTCCATTTTATACCTAATGAAACAATTTTATCTCTAAAAGTTATATGATCAATACTATGTTCCATAATCATTTTCTCCCCTATTCTGGATTTTAAATTATTTAGTCCAAGAAAAGATATATTTTATTAAGGTTAAATACTTCCTAATAAATAGAAAACATTCTTCCCATTAATCTAAATGCCGTCTATGTAAAGAATAGTTGCGCAATAAAGAAATAAGGGGCTGGTCTGCTGGCAGTATAGAATAATTTTGCAAATCCTTAAGAGTTACCCATTGTATTTTCTGTCCTTCACAAGATTGTGGAATTCCCTCAAAATAATGACAAACAAAAAAAGGCATTAAAAGATGAAATTTCTCGTATGGATGACTGATAAAAGTCAGGGGAATCAATGAACATGGATTAACAACAATGGCCAATTCCTCAAACAATTCTCGTACTATCGCCTCTTCTGGCGTTTCTCCAGCTTCGATCTTTCCTCCCGGAAACTCCCAAAAACCCCCATGCGATCTATTCTCAGGACGATGAGAAAGTAAAACTTTTCCATTTGATTCAAAAACTGCGCACGCAGTTACCAATAATATTTTTTTTACATCCATAAAAATTCCATTTTTCATAACGACATGATAAATTGTTGCAGAGAACTAACAACACAAGCATTTGGAAACTCCAACAACAAAAGAAACACTTCCTTTGCATAATAAAACTTGCCGAAAAATTCCCGTAAAAATCCACACGATATCAAGAAATATTAACTTTGAATGCTGCTATTAAAATGCACATATTCTTGGCTAAAATCACACGTCCAAGCAGTATGGACTCCATTTCCAATCTGAAGATCAACTGCAATCGACACACATTCCCCTTGCATGATCGAATGAACTTTTTCCTGAGAAAAACCAATCTCTGGTTCACCATTATGCGCAATTCTTACATCTCCAAACCAAATAGATAATCTATCACGGTCTACTAATTCGCCAGATTTTCCAACAGCCATAACTATACGCCCCCACCATCCAATAGACCCGCCAGCAAAAGCGGTTTTAATTAAAGGAGAATTAGCAATAGAGAGAGCTATTTTCTTAGCAGATGCAGAGTTTTCAGCCCCCTTAACGGCGATTTCAAGAAGCTTTGACGCCCCCTCTCCATCGCATACTACTTGCAGAGCTAAATCCTTTAACAGATCAAAAAGGGCATGACGAAAAACAGACAAACGCTTGTCGTTTACGTCCGTAATAGACAAAATATTACTAGGGATAGTGCCTGTGGAAAACAATAAAAGAGTGTCAGAAGTTGAGGTGTCACTATCTACGGTAATGGAATTAAAGCTATGCTCCACCCCTTCAGATAAAAGATTTTGTAATACAAGAGGAGAAATATCAATATCTGTTACAACAAATGCAAGAGTAGTAGCCATGTCAGGAGCAATCATCCCCGCTCCTTTCGCCATACCATTGATTGTGACTTGAACTCCATCTATATCCACGGTACGAACTGCAGTTTTAGGATATTTATCTGTAGTCATCATCGCTTTAGCAGAATCAAGCCAAGAATCATCATTAGCATCGTTCAACATTTTACTAAAAACACCGTCGAAAACAGCAGATTCCAAGAATTCACCTATCGTACCAGTAGAAGCAACATAAACCTCATTTTCCTCGCAAGATATAAGGCGAGATACGGACTGAGCGACATAACGCACAGTATCCCGCCCTCTTTTACCTGTAAATGCATTAGCAATCCCAGAATTCACTACTAATGCCCTCGCAACACCATGAGATAAATTTTCTCGACAGAAATCCACTGGCGCTGATGAACAACGTGAACGAGTAAAAACGCCAGCCACAGATGCCGGCTTATCAAATACCATCAAAAAAACATCATCCCGTCCAATATATTTTATGCCTAAAGCGGCAGTAGATAACCTTACTCCTTTTATTGGTGAAAGAATCGGAATAACACGAGATCGCGACATAAAAGGAGAACAAGTAGTAGGAGACATCACATCGATCCAATCTAAATTTATCAAGAAATTACATTCGTTTTGATTTATAAAAATATCTAAACATTGATATGTTATTATCAATTGATAAATCAAAGGAACATTTATATTCATATTTACAGGTAAAGTATAGCTATACAAAAAAATTACAGCATCTGGATCCGTTGACATCAAACAAAAGATGATTGTATCTAAGTGTTACAGACCAAAACATTTACGCGTAATATATCGAAGACTTCCGAGTAACAACAATATATTAATACGGAATATTCTTTGAAGAGGAAAACATTTTTATGCTCAGTCATCTAGCAAAGATGGCAAGTAAGTTATTCACTCCTTCGAATGAACGAAGCTTGCGATCCTATTATGCAAAGGTTGTTGCAATAAACAACCTTGAAAAAGACATTGTCCAGCTATCCGATGATGCCCTTTCAAACAAAACATTAGAATTCAAAAAACGCATCAGTCATGGAGAAACGCTAGACGATCTATTAATCCCCGCATTTGCCGTGGTACGTGAGGTTGCTCGTCGAACTCTCAATATGCGTCCCTTTGATGTGCAAATATTAGGAGGGATGATACTTCACAAGGGTTGCGTGGCAGAAATGAAAACAGGTGAAGGTAAAACTTTAGCTGCTGCCCTTCCTACTTATTTAAACGCATTATCTGGCAAAGGCGTGCACGTCGTCACTGTTAATGATTATCTTGCTCGTAGAGATTCCAAGACAATGTCCCCTATCTATGAGTTTCTTGGTCTTTCAACAGGCGTTGTTGTCCACGATCTCCCTGACAACGAACGCCGATCCGCTTATGCCTGCGACATAACCTATATCACCAATAACGAACTTGGCTTTGATTACTTACGTGATAATATGCAATATACACGCGCAGACATGGTGCAACGTGGTCACAATTTTGCTATAATTGATGAAGTAGATTCCATTCTCATTGATGAGGCACGCACCCCTCTCATTATATCAGGACCAGTAGAAGATCAGTCTGATCTATATAAAACTATTGATTCAATCATCACCCGTCTACATCCTTCTGATTACGAAATTGACGAAAAACAACGAACCGTAACCTTTTCTGAGAAAGGAACTGAAAAAATAGAAGGGTTATTACATAGCTCAGACCTTCTAAAATCAGGAGGACTTTACGATTTTGAAAATGTAGCAATCGTTCATCTCATCAACAACGCACTTAAATCACATACTCTTTTCCTCCGAGACAGAGATTACATAGTCAAAAACGACGAAGTTGTCATCATTGATGAGTTCACTGGACGTATGACGCCAGGAAGAAGATATTCTGACGGACAACATCAGGCTCTAGAAGCGAAGGAGCACGTTACCATACACCCTGAGAATCAAACTCTCTCCTCTATTACATTTCAAAACTATTTTTTAAAATATAACAAATTATCTGGGATGACTGGAACAGCATCTACCGAGGCCGAAGAGCTCGCCAGTATTTATAATTTAGATGTTATCGAGATTCCTACCAATGCTCCAGTAATTCGTATTGATGAACATGATGAAATATATCGAACCTCCGAAGAGAAATATGACGCCATCATTGAGGAAATTATAAATGCACATCAAAAAGGACAGCCAGTTCTTGTAGGAACATCTTCAATCGAAAAATCAGAATTTCTAGCAGACCAACTTCGCAAGCATAAATTTAAAAATTTTCAAATTCTTAACGCCCTCTATCACGAACAAGAAGCCTATATTATTTCTCAAGCTGGAATCCCTAGCACTGTCACTATTGCCACTAATATGGCCGGCAGAGGAACCGATATCCAGCTCGGAGGAAATGCTGCTATGCGCATTGAACACGAGTTGTCCGATATTACCGACGAGAAAATACGGAGTAAGAGTATAAAGACAATCCATGCGGAAGTCCAATCTCTCAAAGAAAAAGCTATTGCTGCAGGCGGTCTTTATGTAATATCCGCAGAACGCCATGAAAGTAGACGCATAGACAATCAGCTACGCGGACGATCAGGCCGTCAGGGTGACCCTGGGAGAACGAAATTCTATTTATCTCTTCAAGATGATTTGATGCGTATATTTGGATCAAATCGCATGGACAAATTTTTACAAAAAGTAGGTTTGCAAAAGGGAGAGGCCATTATTCATCCATGGATTAATAAGGCAATTGAACGTGCTCAACAAAAAGTTGAAGCGCGTAATTTTGAAACAAGAAAAAATCTACTTAAATATGATGATGTCCTTAACGAGCAACGTAAAATAATTTTTGAACAACGTCTTGAAGTAATAGATGCAAAAAATATCTTAGAAATTATTTTTGATATGCGTCACGATACATTACACAATGTCATCGAACAATGCATTCCACAGAACTCATATCCAGAAAAATGGAATATTGAGAAATTAGACGCCGAAATTTATGAAATACTTGGAATCCATTTGCCTATATTAGAATGGCGCAATGAAAATGACATGGATCATAATGAAATGTCCAAAAGGATCATCGAAAAATCCGACAACATAGCCAAAGAACTAGAAAATTCTTTCGGGACAGAAAAGATGGAGGCCATAGGACGCCATATCCTCCTCTATACTTTGGACTCTTGTTGGCGCGAACATATAACAAGATTAGAGCATTCACGATCTATCATAGGATTTCGTGGTTATGCACAGCGAGATCCATTACAAGAATACAAATCAGAAGCATTTGATTGTTTCGACATGCTACTGATTAATTTACGAAGAGATGTAATTTCTCAAATCATGCGCATTAATCCGGATAACATTATCGATGAATCGGAGGATAACCCACCTATTTCTAAATACAATATAGCAAATGATCCTGATAGTCATATTGCACACACAATAAATGAAAAAGATGTATCCAACGTATCAGAAAAAAGAAAAATTAAACGCAATGATCCGTGCCCTTGTGGAAATGGGAAAAAATACAAACATTGCCATGGATCATATACTTAAAAAAAGGGATAATCAGTAAAAAAATATTATCACTTCATTACTATAAAATGATGATTTTAATAGAACCTTTGTTATGCAAAATAAAACCGTTTTTGTTGTTGGAGGCGCCGGATACATCGGCGCTCATACTTGTCGCCTCCTATATGAAAGAGGATTTCTGCCCGTCGTATTAGACAATTTATCAAGCGGACATGCTGAATTTGTTTTATGGGGTCCATTGGAAAAAGTAGACATCTGTAATCATGAAAGTCTTCGCAAAGTTTTTGCAAAGTACAAGCCAGCATCCGTAATGCACTTCGCAGGATTGACTAGCGTCAGTGAATCTGTGAGAAATCCTGCATTGTTTTATAATATTAATGTTATTGGTAGTTTAAATCTCATCGAAACCGCGATAGAAGCGAATGTTCAAAGATTTATATTTTCTTCTACTTGCGCAACATATGGCATACCTCAAAGCGCAATAATTACAGAAAATCACCCGCAAAAAGCAACCACCCCTTATGGATATACGAAATACGTAGTAGAAAGAGAGCTACTAAAGCATAATAAAGTTAATGGCATGCGATCTATTATACTGAGATATTTCAATGCAGCTGGCGCAACATTTGATAGCATAATTGGAGAATGGCATAATCCTGAAACTCACATTATTCCATTAGCAATTAAAACGGCCATGGGTTATCAGAAGTTTTTCGAAATTTTTGGACAAGATTATGAAACAGTTGATGGAACTTGTTTGCGTGATTACGTTCATGTCCTTGATTTAGCTAACGCACATATCATGTCGTTAGAATACTTATTAAATAGAGGCGAGAATATGGCCCTAAACCTTGGAACTGGAACAGGAAGCACAGTCAAAGAGATTATATCTACCATTCAATCAATGTATAAATGTACGCTTCCTATTTCTTACAAACCAAGACGCATAGGAGATTCCCCTTCTCTCATATCCAACAATCAAAAGGCGAAAAAAATTTTAGGGTGGAATCCACAATACAAACTACATGATATTATAAAATCTGCTTGGAACTGGCATCTCAAATATCCTCAATCACTGACAAATCAGCATGAATAAAACAAATCGTCGCGGTCTTCCTGTTCGCGGGCAGCGCACTCATACAAACTCTCGCACTAGAAAGAAGTCAGGTAAGGGCGGAGTATCTAGAAAAGAGATAGTCTTCGTGGTTTAATTTTTTTAAGTTTTAAGGAGTTTAATAAGTACTATTACCAAGTTCAAATGTTTTTCAATATCTTCAATCTTGAGATGAAAATAGGCGAAAAAATTTTAGGGTAGAATCCACAATACAAACTACATGATATTATAAAATCTGCTTGGAACTGGCACCTCAAATATCCTCAATCACCGATAAATCAGCATTAATAAACAAATCGTCGCGGTCTTCCTGTTCGCGGGCAGCGCACTCATACAACCGCTCGTACTAGAAAGAAGTCAGGTAAGGGCGGAGTCTCTAGAAAAGAGATAGTCTTCGTGGTTTAATTTTTTGAAGTTTTAAGGAGTTTAACAAGTACTATTACCAAGTTAAAATGTTTTCAATATCTTCAATCTTGAGATAAAAAATAGGCGAAAAAAATTTTAGGGTGTAATCCACAATACAAACTACATGATATTATAAAATCTGCTTGGAACTGGCATCTCAAATATCCTCAATCACTGACAAATCAGCATGAATAAAACAAATCGTCGCGGTCTTCCTGTTCGCGGGCATCGCACTCATACAAACGCTCGTACTAGAAAGCACTCATACAAATGCTCGCACTAGAAAGAAGTCAGGTAAGGGTGGAGTCTCTAGAAAAGAGATAGTCTTCGTGGTTTAATTTTTTTAAGTTTTAAGGAGTTTAATAAGTACTATTACCAAGTTCAAATGTTTTTCAATATCTTCAATCTTGAGATGAAAATATTTGAGCTCATTTATTCTTCAACTATGCCGTGAGTAATGAATATTTATTCATGATCACTTATCGAAAAAAAACATAATAATCACTTTTCAGTTCAATCCTTTTGTTTCATGAATATTAACTCACAATTATCAAAATAAACTATAGAAATAACTTAATCGAATACAATCTTAATATCTCCATACATTGAGTATCATAAAGCTTGATAGCCTCTTGATTTTTGAAATAAATGCATGTACCGTCTTTGTCTTGAATGAGTGTTTTGGTTGCGTCCACTAATATTTTTTTTGCAAAAAGCCAGAAATATTTTAGGATAAACCAGATTATTCGTTGATATATCAGATCTATATGATGAATTAAAGAAACATAGGAATAAAAACGCTAAAAAAGGCAATTAAGTATGAATCTCTACGAGCATGTTTTCCTCTTGCGACAAGATATCCCAAGTCAACAGATTAAGGATACAATCGGACGGTATCAATCCTTGGTTAAGGAAAATGGTGGCGAGGTTCGTTTGGTAAACGAATGGGGAATGCGAACCATTGCATATCACATCAAAAAACATCGTAAGGCCTATTACGTTTTAATGAATATTGCCTCTCCTCCTGCTACTATCCATGAACTGGAACGAAAGATGCGTATTGATGAAAATGTTTTACGCTATCTTACTGTTACAGTTGCTTCTCATGAAGATTCACCCACTTTAACAATGCACAGAAATGATCGCGACGATCGAAATGAGCGATTTTCCAAAGATCGCAACGCTGATCGTAAGCAAAATGTTCCCGAAGAAAAATCTTTATCATAGGAGTTATTAAACGTGGCTGAAGTTGCACCTGTCCCTTTATTACGCAGACATATGAGTAATCGCCGCAAATCTTGTCCTTTTTCTGGCAAAGATGCGCCCCGTATTGATTATAAAGATGTTCGCCTTTTAAACCGTTTTTTATCTCAACGTGGAAAAATAATTCCCTCTCGTATTTCTTCTGTTTCTCATAAAAAGCAACGCGAACTGGCTAAAGCAATCAAGATAGCACGGTATCTTGGATTAATTGCTTATGTAAATCTCTAGATTTTGCATATATTGGGTGTCAGTATGCTTTTTCATTAGAGCTAGTCCATATGTTTTTGTGTATTTTAGAAAGCATTATTTTTTATTTTTTATCTGTATTTCAGCAGTTTTTATATACTATTCCGCAACAAAGTATAAGACTTAATGCTTGCTGATACATCGTAATTTGTGATAATAATCTAGTGACTGTCACGCAGAACATATTTTATACGTAAAAACTTTTGCAAAGGAAAAACTAATGGAAGTAATTCTTCTTCAGAAGATGGCTAATCTTGGACCTATGGGTAAAATAGTCAAGGTTAAAAACGGTTATGCACGTAATTATCTATTGCCAATGAAAAAAGCCTTGCGCGCTAATGAGAAAAATAAAGCAATTTTCGAATATCAGCGTTCAATTCTAGAAGCAAAAGACCTTGAAAAAAAGATCCAATTTGAAGAAATGGCTACGATTTTAGAAAAGAAAGATTTCTTCCTCATCCGTTCTGCAGGAGAAACAGGGAATCTTTATGGATCAGTTTCGAGCCGCGATATAGCTGATTTATTGGCAGAAGAAGGTTTTCAAATTAATCGTGGGCAAATTGATCTAAGATCACCTATAAAATCAATCGGAACACACAATATAACTATATTACTCCATGCTGATGTTTCTACTAAAATTACGGTAAGTATCGCTCGTTCTTCCGAAGAAATAATCCAGAAGGAAAAAACATTAGAAAAAGCAGAAGCAGATACAAAAGCAGAAGCAGAGTCCGAAGCAGAAGAAGTAAATAGTTAAATTCATTCTATCTCATCACTAGGGATTCTATTATACGATGAATCCCAAAATCTCTTAATTTTGTATTAAAATGAAAGCAGTAGTATCATTCTTACCCTAGATGAGTAATCAGGAGAGTTTTCCTTTTCTTGAGATTACTCATAGTTATTTTTAGTGTAAACATTTTGATAATATTGGAAACTAGAAAATGATTAATACTTCTCAAAATATCATTTTACCTGTTCCTCAAAGAGAGCCCCCTCAACATCGAGAATCTCCTAATAACATTGAAGCAGAACAAGCTCTTTTAGGAGCTATTCTAGTGAACAATGATGCTTTTTATCGAGTGTCAGATTTTTTAAAACCGTGGCATTTTTTTGAAGGAATTCATCAAAAGATTTTTGAAATAGCAGGCAAGTTAATCCATATGGGGAAAACAGCTAATCCTGTTACGATTAAAACTTTCTTGTCTACTACAGATATGTTAGGGGATCTGACGGTACCACAGTATTTAGCACGCCTAGCTTCTGAAGCAGTTTCAATAATAAATTCCGAAGATTATGGCCGAACGATATACGGATTAGCACTACGCCGTACTCTGATCACTATTGGCGAAGAAATGGTAAATGCCGCTTACAAGGCCTCTCTTGACCTCCCCCCTTCAATTCAAATAGAAGAAGCAGAACGCAAACTATTCGATTTAGCAGAAAATGGTCGATATAATGGAGGATTTCATACATTTTCTGATGCGATGACAGCTGCCATTGATATGGCTGGACAAGCCTTTCGTAGAGATGGAAGACTAGCTGGAATTTCTACAGGAATTCAAACTCTTGATAAACAAATGGGAGGATTACAACGTTCCGATCTGATAGTTATTGCAGGACGTCCAGGTATGGGGAAAACATCCTTAGCAACGAATATTGCCTATAATGTTGCAGATGCGTATAAAGAGGAACTACAAGAAGATGGGTCCTACAAAACTATTAATGGGGGAATTGTTGGATTCTATTCTTTGGAAATGTCTTCTGAACAACTCGCCACCCGTATTATTTCTGAACAAACAGAAGTTCCATCCTCAAAAATACGAAGAGGAGAACTAACACAACCTGATTATGAGAAAATAGTTGCTTGCTCTCAAGTAATGCAAAAACTACCACTCTATATTGATCAAACTGGTGGCATTTCTATGAGTCAATTAGCAACACGTGCACGTCGGTTAAAACGCCAACGCGGACTTGATCTCCTAATTATAGACTATATACAACTTATGACAACATCTAGGAAAGTAGAAGAAAATCGTGTCTTAGAAATAACAGGTATTACCATGGCATTAAAAGCTCTAGCAAAAGAACTTGACATACCAATTATTGCCCTGTCACAACTTTCTCGACAAGTAGAAAATCGTGATAACAAACGACCTCAACTCTCAGATTTGCGCGAATCCGGCTCCATTGAACAGGATGCAGATGTAGTGCTATTTGTCATTCGTGATGAATATTATGTGAAAAACAGAGAACCTACGAATAAAGATGATGTCCTCGCTTATACAAAATGGCAGGAAGATCTTAAACGAGTAAAGGGTATTGCGGATATTATTATAGCCAAACAGCGTCATGGACCAACAGGCACAGTTACCCTTGCATTTCAATCAGAATTTACACGATTTTCCGCACTATCTGATTCATCTTATGATAACATAGAAAATTTTAACCCATAATAAAAAAATTTTTCACATGCATTCAAACGAATTTCTGAAACTTACAATTGATCTTACAGCCCTTAAAAATAATTGGCATAGTGTGAATCAACTTTCTGGTAGCGCAAGAACAGCAGCAGTAGTAAAAGACGATGCATATGGACTTGGCCTTGAGAAAATAGCTATAGCGCTCTACAATGCTGGAGCACAGGATTTTTTTGTGACCGATGTAGCAGAAGGAGTGAAGCTACGTTCATACCTCCCAAAAGCAAAAATTTTTGTTTTATATGGAATAAATCCAGGAGAGGAAAAGCATCTCTTTAATGCAAATTTAATACCTGTTATCTCCTCCATTTCTCAGCTTTCTTTTTACGGAAAGTTAATATCCAGTGGCGTTTGTCATCCTTATGCCTTGCAAGTAGATACAGGCTTCAATAGATTAGGACTCAGTCTGGAAGAAGCATTAGATTTTGCGCAAAATTATTTGAATAAAAAATCAGATAATCTATCTCTTATAATGAGTCATCTTGCTTGTGCCGATGATCCAAAATCTCATGTAAATTCCGTACAATTAAAGAGATTTCGTACTCTTGTCACATATTATAAAGGCGTAGAAGCAAGTTTAGTTTCTTCAGCAGGAATATTACTAGGTTCAGATTATCACTTTCAACTAACTCGTCCTGGCATATCATTGTACGGAGGAACTCATACAATAAATAAATCACATCCTATGGAAACTGTTGTAACAGCAGAAGCGCGTATTATTCAAATCCGTAAATCGCTTGCAGGAGAAATAATCAGCTACGGAGGGGGAAAAAAATTGACACGTAATAGCCTAATAGCTGTTGCATCTATTGGATACGCTGATGGTTATCCTTTAACTATGTCAAGATTAGACTCAAAAAACAAACCTTTTTTATTTTCTGGAGGAGAAGGCTTCGTTAAAGGGTATACAGCCCCTGTTTTAGGGAAAATAACAATGGACATGACAATGTTTGACATTACTGATTCTCCTGGCATAAAAGTGGGGGACTATATCCAGGTTTTTGGATCTCATATCAAATTAGACGATGTTGCCGTTGCATCTGGAACTACTAATTATGATCTTCTCGTTAGAATAGGTAAACGCTATGCCAAGTTTTACAGATAAATAATGTCTGAAAATATAATTAATCCAAATCATTGATGTGAAAATTTGAAAGTAATCCAATAAATGGCAAAAATACGCTCTCAATACTTTTGTCAAACCTGTGGTGCAATTCATTCGCGTTGGATTGGAAAATGCGATTCATGTAATGAGTGGAATACAATTGTTGAAGACAATTCCAGAAAAGAAAACGATCAAAGATTTAATAAAACAATTGGTAAATCCATCCCTCTTGTTATGCTATCGGAAGAACTAATAGAAGAGGAATTACGCATTCACACTCATATTGGTGAGCTTGACCGTGTCACAGGAGGAGGATTCGTACGTGGTTCAGTCATATTAGTAGGAGGAGATCCAGGAATTGGAAAATCCACCTTACTCATGCAAACAGCAGCATCTTTAGCATATAAAAACAACCGAATAACCTATGTATCTGGTGAAGAGGCAATAGGACAGATTAGATTACGTGCCCAACGATTAAATACCATTAATAGCTCTGTCTATATAGCTATTGAAACCAATGTTGAAGATATCATAGCCACTCTTTCGGAAAACGAAAAACCCGATCTTGTTATCATAGATTCTATCCAAACTTTATGGAGCCAAACAGCCGAATCTTCTCCTGGAACAGTGATACAGGTGCGTACCAGTGTTCAAGCAATGATTCAATATGCAAAAACGAACAGTGTTGCTATGGTATTAGTTGGACATGTTACTAAAGAAGGACAAATCGCAGGACCACGAGTTATTGAACATATGGTAGATGCGGTCTTATATTTTGAAGGTGGGACACGAAACACACAATATGATTATCGTATATTGCGAAGTGTTAAGAATCGTTTTGGACCAACCGATGAAATAGGTGTTTTTGAAATGTCTGATAAAGGACTCCAAGAGGTATCCGATCCTTCTAAAATATTTTTATCAGATCGAGATTCGACATCTCCAGGAACAGCTGTTTTCGCTGGGATAGAGGGTACACGGGCTCTTTTAGTAGAGATACAATCTTTGGTTGTCCCAACTTCTCTCGGCATGCCTCGTCGTACCGTCGTCGGATGGGATTCATCTCGCTTAGCAATGATTTTAGCTGTATTAGAAGCACGTTGTAATATCAAGTTTGGAAATCATGATGTTCATCTTAATGTCGCTGGTGGTTATCGCATTTCAGAACCAGCTGCTGATGTTGCCGTTGCTGCAGCATTAATTTCATCTATACTGTCCATACCTCTACCAAGTGATTTTATCTACTTCGGGGAAGTAAGTTTATCGGGATCTATCAGAGCTGTTGGACATATGCAACAAAGGATAAAAGAAGCAGAAAAAATAGGATTTTTATCAGGAATATTCCCAGAACCTTCCAAAGGAGAGTGGAAAAATGGAACTTTCGATTGTCAACACATCAAAAACCTTAATGATCTAGTCGAAAAAATAACTTCTCTTCAAAAAATAGAAAAAAAACCATAATGAAAAACAGGAGATTAAATTAATAATGGAAATAACATATTTCGATATTGGTTGCTTTATATTTATATTTATTTCGTCCATATTGGCAATGGCTAGGGGAATATTGAATGAACTGATTTCTTTGACTAATTGGATTTTGGCTGCCATAATGACCCGTTTTTTATATCCGACGCTCTTAGGAAAGGTGTCGGGCATTATGAAAAACAAACAAATAGAAATGATCGCAACTATCGTACCATTATTCTTATTTATATTGATTGCTGTATCTGTTTTATTAAACATAATAAGCAAGCCGATTCGTATCCGCTCTGTGTTGTTAGATAAAATATTAGGGTGTTTTTTTGGAGGAATTCGCGGAATATTTCTGCTTGTAATTGCAGTTTCCTGCTGGAATTTAACTGTATATGACGGCACCGAACCTGAATGGATTAAAAAGTCTATATCTAAAAAATATTTAGATCATATGGAGAAACAATTTAAATCAATCATTCAATAAAATTAAAAAGTATATATTAAAATATATTAGTAGTTTAATTTAAAAAATCATTGATATCTCCCACATATAAAAACTATACATGAGGTGATATGTTCTTTAACAAAAAAAGCATCAACTAATGCTAAGAATAGAATTGCTCACCCTTGAATATACAGAAAGAAACGATGAATACCTCTTTTAAATCCATATGTTCTAATCGAAAAAATTACAATCAGATAAACGAGAAGTGCGGAGTATTTGGAATCCTTGGACATCCAGATGCTGCAACCTTAACCGCTATCGGATTACATGCTCTTCAACACCGTGGACAAGAAGCTACTGGAATAATATCTTTCAATGGCAATAAGTTCCACTCTGAAAGACATTTGGGATTAGTTGGAGATCACTTTACTAATCCAGAAACGTTATCTTTATTGCCAGGGAATATGGCTATTGGACATGTCCGATATTCCACCACAGGTGATCACATAACAAGAAATATACAGCCATTGTTTGCAGATCTGCAAGTAGGAGGAATTGCTATCGCACATAATGGCAATTTTACAAATGGTTTATCTTTACGGAAAAAACTCATTTCTAGTGGAGCTATTTTTCAATCTACTTCTGATACAGAAGTTATCCTACATCTCATTGCACGATCTCAAAAAAAAGGATCTTGTGAACGTTTTATTGATTCTTTACAGCATGTACAAGGTTCGTATGCAATGCTCGCTCTAACACGCACTAAATTAATTGCTACACGTGATCCCATAGGAATTCGTCCACTCATCATGGGTGAGTTACATGGCAAGCCTATTTTTTGTTCTGAAACATGCGCTCTTGAGATCACGGGAGCCAAATACATTCGCGACGTAGAAAACGGAGAAACCGTTGTATGTGAACTTCAAGAAAACGGTTCTATCTCCATTAAATCTTATAAAAATCCTTCTCCATCTCCTGAACGTATGTGTATTTTTGAATATGTTTATTTTGCACGACCTGATTCGATGGTTAGTGGACGTAGTATCTATGTATCTCGCCAAAATATGGGTAAAAATCTCGCAAAAGAATCTCCTGTTGATGCTGATATTGTTGTTCCAATTCCAGATGGAGGAGTTCCTGCGGCTATAGGATATGCAAAAGAAAGTGGTATTCCTTTTGAAATAGGTATTATTAGAAATCATTATGTCGGACGTACTTTTATTGAACCTTCTCATCATATTCGCGCTTTTGGTGTTAAACTCAAACATTCTGCGAACCCTACAATTCTCGCAGGAAAACGCGTTGTACTCATCGATGATTCAATCGTTCGTGGAACTACATCTGTAAAAATCGTACAAATGATACGAAGTGCAGGTGCTATAGAAGTGCACCTTCGAGTAGCTAGCCCAATGATATTATACCCTGATTTTTATGGCATAGATATTCCAGATCCTGATACACTTCTAGCTAATAAATATTCTTCTTTACAAGAAATGTGTAAGTTTATAGGCGTAGATTCTTTAGGATTTTTATCTGTAGATGGTTTATATAAAGCTATTTGCGGTGCACCGCGTGATCCCCAAAAACCTGCTTTTTCTGATCACTGTTTTACAGGAGATTATCCTACTCCCCTTGTAGATAGGCAATCTCAACATAACGATCAAGAATTATCTATGATGATTAGCTCATGATAAATTTAGATTCTCATATTAATCTAAAGAATCGCTTAGCACTTGTTACAGGATCATCTCGTGGTATTGGTTATTATACTGCATTAGAATTAGCAAAATCTGATGCACATGTTATCGCTTGTGGTCGTGATGTTAGTCAACTAGAAAAACTACGAAATACTCTAGTAAAAATTAACAAGAAAATAGATATCATGTCATTTGATCTCAAAGATGGCAAAGCTCTTGAATTAACCAAAAAATATATTGCAAAACGCTGGGGGAAATTAGATATTTTAGTAGCCAATGCAGGCATTCTTGGACCAATTAATCCTATTAGGCAAATACAAGAAAAATATTTTGCAGATGTCATGTCAGTAAATGTCATGGTAAACTTGAATATTATGCGCACCTTTGATCCTTGGCTTAAGAAATCACATTGTGGACGAGCGATTATTCTTTCATCTGGAGCCGCCCATAAATGTCGCCCATTTTGGGGAGCTTACTCGACTTCTAAAGCAGCAGTAGAAGCATTAGCGCGCACTTGGAGCAAAGAAACATCTCATACTAACTTACGTATTATAAACGTAGATCCTGGACCAACGCGTACATCCATGCGAGAAAAGGCTATGCCTGAAGAAGATCCAAATACTATCCAACATCCACAAAAGGTTGCAAAAATAATATCATGGTTATGTTCCATGCAAATAGTTGAAACAGGAAAATTATTTTCCATTCCCAAAAACCGTTTTGTAAACTATACTATGCCCGAGTAAAACATACCAATAAATAACGAAAGATAATCGTTATTTGAGCATATGAATATAAAGAAATATTCTCCTGATTCTGCTCTTTCTGCACTTAAATATAGTGAGCAATAAAACTTATATTAATGATATTTTATTCGGTGATAAAAATGATAAATAAAGTCAATCTTTATCTTTCATAAGACAAAAGCAATGTCGTTGATTGTGAAGAATACGAAAAGGATTCAATAAACAAATAAAATTTGACAATGTTTTGTAATAACAGAGTCAGTGGATAAAAAATATCCCATTCCACGATACCAGCAATTTATGTGTCGTGAACTGAAAATATTAGTCACAATAGCAGCTCTCTCGCACCTATTGTTTATAAAAAATAAGCTTGCAAACGTATCCAAACCAAATGAAATATCAATTTCATACGGAATATTGAAAAAAAATATTGCTGTAAGACTCATTATATAAAAGTATTAGTTCTAAAAAATATAACCATAAATATTATAATAAGATAACATTACTTCTAATTATATGATCTGATTAAAATATATTGTTATTTTCTTTACATTAAAAAAAATTCTTACAAGAAGAAAGGCCTTTAATAATATCTATAGCAGTAATAATACCAACAACTTTATCATCCACAATCACTCCTATTTTCACCGAATTATCAGCTACCATATCAATAATATCTATCAAAGGTGTTTGTCGAGGAATTTTACAAACAATATCTGATTCACCCTCTACCGAACAAACACGCATAACATCACCTGCAACCAGGGCAGTAATAGGATTTAATTTTTGTATGAACTCTGAAACATAACAATTAGCTGGATGTAAAATTATTTCTTGCGGCGTCCCACATTGAACAATACGCCCACCTTCCATAATCGCAATACGATTACCTAAGCGAAAAGCCTCATTAATATCATGACTCACAAAAACAATTGTCTTTTTTAACTTCCTTTGCAACGCTAGCAATTCATCTTGAAGACGCATCCTGATTAATGGATCCAAAGATGAAAATGGTTCATCCATGAGTAAAATAGGAGCGCCTGTAGCGAATGCTCGAGCGAAACCTACACGTTGTTTCATCCCTCCCGATAACATGTTAATTTTACAATTAGCCCATTTAGTCAGATTTACAATTTCAAGTTGCTCTGCAACCCTAGACTTTATTTCTTCATCAGAAATATTAAGAAACTCTAGCCCTAACTCAACATTACGAGCAACAGTTCTCCACGGTAAAAGAGCAAATTGCTGAAATACCATCGAAACAGTATGCATCCGCAATTTACGCAAAACACTTGCATCTGCAGTATATGGATTTACGAATCCATCTACCGTATCAACCAACACCTCACCTCGTACTACAGGTGCTAGTCCATTAATAGAACGCAACAGAGTAGATTTCCCTGCCCCTGAAAGCCCCATCAGTACAAGGATTTCTCCTTTTTTTACTTCAAGATTAGCCTTGGTAACCGCTGAAATAACCCCATAATCTGTGACATTTTTCTTTATACTATATAACAATCTATTTCTATTTTTTTTTGAAGAATCTCCAAAAACAATATCAACATCTTGAATTTTTACTGCACATTCATTCATGTCATATCTCTTTGATCTGGAATGCTAAACCAACGGTCCAATATAATTGCTAAAATAACAATACAAAGACCCGATTCAAATCCTTTACTGATATCAACCGTATTGAGAGCACGCAACACAGGAACTCCTAGCCCATTAGATCCAACCAGTGCAGTAACTACAACCATAGACAAAGAAAGCATGATTGTTTGCGTCAAACCTGCCACAATTTGTGGAATAGCAAATGGAAACTCTACTTTACGAAAAATCTGCAAAGGCGTTGCTCCAAATGCACGCGCTGCTTCTTTAAGTATTGGTGGGGTAGAAATAATACCCAGTCGAGTAAAACGAACAGGAATTGGAATAGAGAATACAATCGTTGAAATAATCCCCGGAACCATTCCTAAACCAAAAAGAACCAATGCTGGAATAAGGTAGACAAATGTCGGAATAGTCTGCATAGAATCAAGAAGTAATCGTATAATAGAATAAAATCTTGGATACCAAGCAGCTAAAACACCAATCGGAATACCTATTAACATCGAAATGACAGTAGAAACCAATACCAAAGATAGAGTTTCTGTTGTTTCCTGCCAATATCCTTGATTAATAATTAACAACAAACCTATAGCCGTGCCGATAGCAATGGTAATAGAACGCTTGATCATCAATACTAATAAAGATACCACACCAACAGATACTAGAGGAGAAAAATACTGCAGAACACATAAAACAAAGTTTACAATATTAAGCAAACAAAATGATAAAGTATTGAAAAACCATTCCCCGCTATTAGTAAAATACAAGAATAATTCTTGCAAATAATCTCCTAAAGGAATACGCGCCTGGATAATCCGATTCAATTTCTAATCCTATTTATCATACAAAAAGTCGCTACGAATTATAATACATTGTACAATCATTGCAAAAGTTACTTATTCATCAATCTTTCCAATGCATCCAAAGGATTTTGTCCATCAAACCTAGTAACCCCTACTAGCCAATTTTTAATGAGATCCGGATTATCACGAATCATTTTTATTCCTACAGATTTAGGATCTTGCTTATTATTCAATATAAGTTTCATCATCTCATTTTCCAATGGGACAGAAAATTTAATATTTTTTAGCAATCTAGCTATATTAGGACATTTATCAAGATAATCTGAACGCACTACAGTGTAAACAGATGCTTTACCAAATCCAGAGATATTTTCACCGCCAAGTAAATAATGAATATTAAGATCAAGATTAATAGGATGAGGCTCCCAACTTAAAAATACGGCAGGAATATTCTTTTTCTGATCACGCCGAACTTGGGCAAAAGACGCTTGTTCAGAAGATTCTATTAAGTGAAAATCTTTAAGAGAAAGCTCATTATTCTCAATCATATCCAAAATACGCTTATTACCACTGTTGCCAGGTTCAATAGCGTAAATCTTGGCACCAAGCTCTTTTCGATATTTTGCTATATCCTGATATCTTTTGATACCGAGCGCAAACCCTGCATCATTGACTGCGAGCATATATTTTGCTCCTTGAAGATTTTCAGATACTACTTTAATTGATCCTTCTTTGAGATATGGAGCGATCGCCATTTCATCTGATGGATACCAATATCCCATAAAAACATCTATTTCTTTATTTTTCAATGATTTAAAAGTAATCGGCACTGCAAGCAATTTAATATTAGTTTTATATCCTAGTATCTCGTCTAAAACAATTGAAGTCATAGCTGTTGTCGCAGCAATATCAGTCCAACCTGTATCTGCAAAACGCACCGACGAACAAAATTCGGCATCCTTGGTATGAACGACTGAACACGATATGGTTAAAAAAAAACAGATAGACACTAATACCTTATATATCATCAAGTACCCTTCCATTAGATTACTTCATCAATGCTTACTGACAATCAAAAATGCATATTCAAGAAGCCTACTATCAACAAATCAATAATTGTAATATCAAATACTATATCATACGGAATGCATTTTAATATACCATATTGATTTATGTAGCTTATTAAAAAACGAACAAAACAGATAGTTATTGACATAAATTCAACATAATCCCCAAAATATGGCATACTCCTATTACTTTTATTAAATTTTAATACATGCAATCGATCAACAAAAAATCCAGCTAAATATCTCACTAATTATATAATTAGTTAATGACTTTTAATCATCATTTGTGGTATGATGGGTGGGCGTTTTTATTTTCTATATTGCACGATTACAACTATCCGCAAATATATCTTAAAAGACAAAAATATTGAATGAAAGTAGATGATCAAAAAAATGTGATGCAAATGGCGTTATGGGGAATGTTGATATCTATAACCATCACTGCCTTGAAAATTACCGCATGGTACATTACCGGATTTATCTCGCTGCTGTCTGATGGACTTGAATCAATAGTTAATATTATAACAGCAATTATATCGTATTTCACACTAAAATATGCATATCGCCCAGCAGACAAAACTCATCCTTTTGGACATCAGAAAGCTGAATATATTGCAGCAATCGTAGAAGGCTTACTGATGGCTAATATCTCCCTCATAATACTTTACGAATCTTGGAATAATCTATCTCATTTTCCCTCCAATGATGTTTCAATCATAGGACTCCTTATTAGCATGATTGCCAACATCATTGGCTTATTTTGGGGAAAGTGGCTAATATACTATGGAGAGAAAAACTTTTCTCCTACATTCAAAGCAAACGGACAACATTTTGTCGCAGACGTTATTTTATCTATCGGTGTAGTATGTGGACTACTCCTAGTAATGATCACAGGATATACAAAACTGGATTCCACAATAGCTATTTTAATAGCCTTAAGCATTTTATATCAAGGATGCAAGGTAATATCATCTTCTATAAAAAATCTCATGGATGCTGCAGTTAAACCAGAATACTTCGAAAAAATAAAAGAAATTATTGCCCTCAATGCCTCAGGATCGATTGGAATACATGATTTAAAAATAAGACAAGCTGGTGCTACATTTTTTATAAATTTTCATCTAGTAGTTAATTCAAACATGACGGTTTTCAATGCACATAAAATCTGCAACAATATCGAAAAATCATTAGAAGAAAATATCAGTCAATCTGTTGTCACCATACATATTGAACCAGAAAGTGAAGCAACCCATGGAATTCAAATACAATTATAGGAAAATAAAAATCAATGTCTGAAAAAACCATAGAGGGATTATCTATCCTTGGGGGAAAAGGAAAATTGTTCAATACTCCACAAGAAGCATTATTAGAAAAAATCCCATCCCAGAACCAACAATTAAACTATGTTGTAAGGTTTACAATACCAGAATTTACCTCACTATGCCCCGTCACTTCTCAACCAGATTTTGCACATATCATCATAGATTATATACCAAAAGATTGGCTGGTAGAATCAAAATCTCTCAAACTATTTATGGCATCTTTCCGTAATTATCACTCATTTCACGAGGATTGCACTCTTTATATTGCACAACGATTAATGTCCTCTCTAGAACCAAAATGGCTGCGCATTGGTGCTTATTGGTATCCCCGCGGTGGTATTCCTATTGATATATTCTGGCAAAATTGCGCTCCTCCAACAGGAATATTCTTACCTAATCAAGATGTCCCACAATACCGTGGTCGAGGTTAAAGCAAAAAATACCCATTACAATAGTCTCATTTACTAATGGAGATTCAAAAAAGAAAACAACCTATCATACAGCAGAATCACTGTTTCTTTTCTTAACTTCTTCTTTACGGGAGACTTTATCTAAAACAGCATTAATAAATTTTGGCTCATCCCCATAAAAAAAATCATATGCTATACAAACATATTCAGAAATAATAACTTCCACTGGAACAGAATGACATTCGATTAACTCAAATACACCAGCCCTAAGAATAGAACATAAAATCAAATCTAATCTAGAAAAACTCCATTGCTCTGACAAACAAGATGAAATCAATGAATCAATCTGCTGTTTTTTACCAGTAACACCATACACAATGGTACGAAACCATTCTGAATCAACATACGCATAAACATTGTCTACATCTAACGTTGTATCTGCACAGAATTGATTTGTTTCATATTCTGAAACCACTTCTATTGCACTACAAGCGACAATATCAAGTTGGTATAATGCCTGTACTGCTGAAAGCCTTGCTATCCCTCTCCGATGAGATAACTTAAATTCTATTTTATCATCTTGTATAGTCATAAAACTTATTGAGACAATCTATTTTTCAATTCAATCATTGTAAGAACAGAACGTGCTGCACATCCACCTCTATCTAAAAGATAAGGATCAACACGCTCAATGGCTTGTTGTTCATTATCTACTACAACAATTCCATTTCCTAAAGGAAAAGAATATTTTATCGAAAGGTCTACGAGCCCGTGTGTTACTGCACGTGCTATAATATCACAATGAGAAGTCTCTCCTCTCATCACAACACCAAGAACAATAATTCCATTATATTCTATATCACGCTTTTCAGCATTCATTACCATGCTAATAGCAGCTGGTATTTCTAAAACACCCGGCGTTACTATATGATCCCATCCAACATCTCTATTTTCCAGCACATTGACACAACCTGTAAGAAGATTTGCAGAATGCTCTTCATAGAAACGAGCCTCTACAATCAAAACACGAGGGATCAAAACTTCCATCACTGATACTCCACTATACTCTTCATTTATAAAATTTTAAATATTACTATCATCTTTACAAATAATAGGCATACACAATTGAGAGAAATAACGCATCATATAATCTACTTCTATGTTGATCAAATCACCTGTTTTATGCATCTTCCAAGTGGTTTTCTCGATAGTATGGCGAATCAATAATACATCAAAAAAAAGATCATCTACTAAATTCACCGTCAATGATACTCCATTAAGGCATACGGACCCCTTCACTACTATAAATTTCTTCAAATGACGGGGAAGACTTAAACGACAATACATGGAATCACCGATAAAATCTAGAAAAAGAATCTCTACTGTACCATCAATATGTCCTGATACAAGATGCCCATCCAACCGATCACTTAATTTCATAGAACGTTCTAAATTAATAAAAGTACCAATATCCCATGAAGATGTATTTGTCAGACGATTAGTCTCCGCCCAAATTTCCACTTCATACCAATTATCAACTGAATTATCTTCTGGTAGTCGTACAACTGTTAAACAAATACCAGCATGCGCTATAGAACAACCGATCTTCATTTCAGAAGTATTGTAAGAGGTCATGATACACAATCGCATACCTTTAGCTATTGGTGTCATAGCTACAATTTTTCCTATATCCGTCACGATTCCCGTAAACACAAATTTTTCCTTACATACTCACAACAAACGTCAGAACCAAAATAATCACGTCGAACACATATAAAATTTTTTTCAAGATATTCTTCTTCTAAAGGAAAAGAAATACCACCCTTACCGATCACTTTCTTTGATCTATAAATAAAAATAGAATCTACCAATTGAGCATTGACGAAAGAACGAGACACCATCGCTCCTCCTTCTACTAATAAAGAAGTAATACCACGATCTACCAATATGGCTAATAATCTTTCCAAATGATGACAGTCACAATAGATAATGTCTATATTCTTTTTTTTAAAAGAAAGAGCAAGCACAGGATCATGATTTTCCGTGACTATAATCACAGGGGCTAATGATCTAGTTTTTATAATTTGAGAATCAAGAGATAATTTGAAATGCGGATCTAAAATAACACGAACAGGAGAACGATCATTCAAGCCATTCAATCTACAAGTTAATTGCGGATTGTCAGAAAGTACTGTACCTATACCTACAAGAATAGCATCTGACTGCGCTCTCAATAAATGCACCTGATTTCTTGAAATAAATCCCGTAATAGGAATAGATCCACATCCTATCATACCAATCATATTATCTTGAGATACAGCAATCTTGAGTGTTACATGAGGACGATTTTTCACTTGACGAGTTAAATAAGGATCAAGAAGTATTTTTCCTTCTCTTTCCATTATTCTATCAACAATAATTCCATTTTGCAGTAGCCATTGTAACCCTTCCCCCGACACTCGCAAATCAGGATCATCCACACATACAACAACACGTTTCACTCCAGATTCAACAATATATTTTGCACAAGGAGGAACTTGTCCATAATGAGAACAAGGTTCTAAAGTAACATATGCTGTTGCACCTTGTGATTTTTCTTTTGCCTCTTCAAGAGCCAATGTTTCAGCGTGAGGACGCCCTCCACAAGCAGTTACCCCTCTTCCAACTATAATGTCATTCTTAACAATCAAACAAGCAACGGAAGGATTGGTCGCAGTCAAACCCGTATGCCAACGAGAAAATCTTAACGCAGCAGACATAAACCTTGCATCAAGAACAGATACGGACACTAGATGCGATTCCTATAGAACAAGACAATAACAGAAAATATGAAAGAGTCCCCCTTGCAATCAGTAGTTTCAAATAATCTCTCCTCTAAAGATGATCACATCATAATGTAAACCATAAAGAACACGACTAATTTATGCAGAAGAAGTGAAATCATAGATAGGGAAATGATTAATAAATTCTCGAACTTTATGCAAAACCGTCAACTCTAATGAACTATTTTGTTCACCAGACAAAGATCCATCCAGAACTTCTGAAATCAATTCTGCAATATATTCAAAATCTTTTTCTTTTAATCCTCTGGTTGTTCCAGAAGGAGTACCTAGACGAATACCCGAAGTGACAAATGGACTTTCAGGATCAAACGGAATGCTATTTTTATTACAAGTAATAGAAACTCGACCAAGAATGTTTGCAGCATTATTACCTTTTATCCCCTTAGAACGCAAATCCACCAACATCAAGTGATTATCCGTACCACCAGAAACGATATCAAATTCTAAAAATTGTAGCTTTTTAGAAAGAGCTTGCGCGTTAAGCACAATCTGTTTAGCATAATCTTTAAAATCAGAGCTTAGCGCTTCACCAAAAGCAACTGCTTTAGCTGCAATAGAATGCATAAAAGGCCCCCCTTGCATCCCTGGGAATATAGCCTTGTCAATTTTTTTAGCTAAATCTAACTCGTTGGTCATTATTAATCCACCACGCGGACCTCTTAAAGATTTATGAGTCGTAGTAGTTACTACATGACAATGAGGAATAGGAGAAGGATGCTGACCTCCTGCGACAAGACCAGAAACATGTGATATATCTGCCATCAGATACGCACCAATAGAATCCGCAATTGAACGAA
The DNA here is from genome assembly GCF_001021085.1 of Candidatus Liberibacter africanus PTSAPSY. Taxonomy (NCBI): domain Bacteria; kingdom Pseudomonadati; phylum Pseudomonadota; class Alphaproteobacteria; order Hyphomicrobiales; family Rhizobiaceae; genus Liberibacter; species Candidatus Liberibacter africanus. The sequence continues at coordinate 298,367 of NZ_CP004021.1, forward strand.
AACGTCCCCAATCCCACAAACGAGAATAAGCCGTACCACCTGCTATAATCAACTTAGGTTTGTGTTCAAGAGCTAAACTCTCAATCTCATTCATATCAAGCAAACCATCTTCTTTTCTCACATTATAAGGAATAGCTTTAAACCACTTTCCAGACATGTTTACCGATGACCCATGAGTTAAATGTCCTCCCGAATCTAAACTCAAGCCCATAAAACTATCACCAGGATGCAACAATGCCAAGAATACTGCTTGATTCATCTGAGATCCAGAGTGAGCTTGAACATTAACGAAATTAACACTAAATAACTTTTTTGCCCTCTCAATTGCAATGTTTTCAATATCATCGACATACTTACAACCACCGTAATAACGATTGTCAGGATATCCTTCCGCATATTTATTGGTAAGAAGAGACCCCTGTGCTTCTAAAACAGCACGCGAAACTATATTTTCAGATGCAATCAACTGTATCTCATCACTTTGCCGACAAGATTCTTTTTCAATTAAAGAAAAAATATCTGGATCAGATTCTATCAAAGATTGATTTAAAAAATTATTCTTACTTATCATAACCATTGATGTAACTCCCTATGAATCGAGCGCTCTCCTACCATAGAGCAAAAGAACAAAGACCAGTTAAACATACACCCTACAACAAAAGATAAAAATTTAGGCAGAATCTACAGAATGTTCTTCCGGAAGAGGGATCGACTCTATATGAATATTATCTAATCCATAAATATCATCCCGAAACTGTATAATAGAATCCTTTGTCGACCATGCCGAGATGTAAATAAAATGAATAGGAATCTCTTTAGTGAGCTGAACTGGAGTAGTTTTACGCGTCTTTACAACTTCTTCTATATTATAGCGCGACCAATTAGAATTGTTTTTAAGAAGCCATATGTTTAAATCCATTATATTCCTTACACGTACACATCCAGAAGTTTCAAAGCGTAAAACATTATCGAATAAAGTCGGGTCAGGAGTATCATGCATGTAAGTGTTGTTTCTACTATAAAATTCAATTTTAGTTGAAGCCATTGCGTTAATCTTCCCAGGATCTTGCCGAAAAAGAAAATTAGGAGCATCGGCGCTATCCCAATCAACTTCATCTGCAAAAACCTCTTTACCCCGATCATTAATCATATGGATGTTATTCTCCTTCAAGTATTGAGGATCTTGACGCTGAATAGCCATTATATCTTTTTGAATAATAGAACGGGGAATAACCCAATAAGGATTAAAAACAATACGATTGATTCTAGAGTGTAAAATGGGAGTTTGACGATCTACCTTACCAACTATAACCACGCTGCGCAGTTCTACTCTACCACTGTCTACAGCTTCTAGAGATGCAGAAGGAATATTCACCATTACATAACGGACGCCCATCTTTTTTCCGAGAAGATTATTAATGCGTAAAAGATTCACACGTAACTGTCGAATTCTCATTTCTACTGAAACATTGAGAGCCTGGAGAGTGGAATCGTCCACGATTCCACTGGGCAGTAATCCATGCCGTATTTGAAAAAATTTAACCGCAGATTCAACATATGAATCGAAAACCGAAGAAAATCCCTTTGAAGAATCAAGATCTCCTGAAATAATGAGTCTTTCTCGTAATCTTTGCACTAGAACGCTAGAAGATCCCAAATGTAAATGATGGGATTCTAATTGTGGCCATCCTCCTCTATCCTGTATACTTTGGTAAAATGCAATCGCTTTCTCCATTTGAGCAACGGTCATCTTACTGACAAGTGCAGAATCTGAATTAACACTCATTTCTGAACGAGAAAGAACGTTATCGAAACGACCATCTATCGAAGTATGGTAAGATTCTTTAATCATTTCATCTAGTACATCAGCACGAGCGGGATATCTTATAACAAAAACAACCATAGGTAACATCAAATAAACAAAAAAACGATGCAAAATCTTATTTCTTTTCAAATATTCAATCATACTTATCCCTAATGTTTTTGATATCGAGAATACCGTATAAAAAGTATCATATATTTCTAAAAATCACAAAATAAAATTGCAAACACAATATCAAATATAAAATATCACAGGAAACTTTGAATATTAAAGTATTTTGAAATGAAATAGTAAATATTTAAATGGCTATCCGCATAACTTTCACGCTCATTACTCAGAGACGATATGCAATTTGATCTCCCCAGAAACGATTTAAACGATGTAAGAGTCTATTCATTAAAATAAAATCATCCGCCGATAATCCTCCCACTTTATCAATCGACTCTACATGACGTTGATAAAGATTAGAAATGATATTTGCTATCTCTTTTCCAGAATCGGTCAAACTAATACGAATAGATCTCTTGTCAATACGAGATCTTTGATGATTAATAAAACCGAGCTCTATTAATTTTTTCAAATTGTACGAAACATTAGAACCTAAATAATATCCTCGTGAACGTAATTCTCCAGCAGTTAATTCAAGGTCACCAATATTAAAAAGTAAGAGTGCTTGTACGGCATTTACATCGCTCCGCCCTCTTCTTTCAAACTCATCTCTTGTCACATCTAAAAGACCTCTATGTGACCGTTCAACCAAACGTAAAAATTCTGTATATAAAATAGATAGATCATGTTCGACAACACAAGTTGTCCTTGATTGTATATTATTTTTCATATAAAGCCCCTTGGTTTTAAAAAAAAATATAATTCTTGTAACCATACAAGGGGAACATTAACACATACTATTCAAGTTCTAATTAAAACTCAGCCTTAATACCACGTTATCAATTATGCTATTTATATTATTAACATCAGCTATCAGCTTATTACGATCACGTATACTACAAATCTCAAACATTAATAATACAAATAAAACAAAGAAAAATTAAGAGAATAATAGAACAAAATTGATCCCTAATAATTCTTATTTCTTATGAAGAAAAACTATCAAAATTCATTTATAAATGGGTAGTTCATAGCAAAAATAGCAGATATGATATTAAGGTAAAATTAAAAATTGAGATCCATCAACTAATGAGTAAATTCTCCAATTTATCGTTGTATTTTAACTTTTACCTTGATGTTTTATGTGATACTGCTTGTGAAAAATAATCTACGAGGATACGACTTTGTGTGAGACTAATGCAATTAATAATAAAATATATTGCCATCGACGCATGAGAAGAAACCGTAAAGCAGATTGGATACGAAAACTTGTTTGTGAACAGCAGTTATCTGTCAATGATCTTATATTTCCCATATTTTTAACTTCTGGAAAAAAAATAATAGAACCAATAGATTCTATGCCTGATGTTACGCGTATGAGTATTGATATTGCAGTAGAAAAAATCAAAAAAGCAGCTGATTTAGGAATACCAGCTATCACCATATTGCCTAATATACCGATAGATTTACGCGACAATATGGGATCAAATATTCTGGACTATAATAATCTTATTAATGAAGGGATTAGCACTATCAAAAAAAATATCCCTGATATAGGCATAATCACAGATGTTGCCTTAGATCCCTTCACCATACATGGGCATGATGGCATATTACATAATGGTGAAATTATTAATGATGAAACAGTAGAAATAATATCACGTGCGGCAGTCGTGCAAGCAGATGCTGGAGCAGATATCATCGCTCCATCAGATATGATGGACGGGCGCGTGCGGGAAATTAGAAAAAAGCTTGACAGTAATGGACATATAAACGTTAGCATTATGCCACATGCTGTCAAATTCAGTTCTTCATTCTATGGACCATATCGTGATGCAATTTCTACACGAAAACTTTTGAAAGGAGATAAAAAAACTTATTATCTCGATCCCGCTAACGCAAAAGAATCAATTCGTGAAGCTTGTATCGATATACAAGAAAGCGCCGACATGCTTTTAATAAAGCCTGGATTACCTTACCTAGACATCTGTTTTCGCATCAAAGAAAAATTCGGATTACCCACTTTTGCCTATCAAGTATCCGGTGAATACGCTATGATCAAAGCCGCTTCTCTTCAAGGATGGATAAATCAAAACGATACCATGATGGAAAGTCTATTAGCCTTTAAACGTGCAGGATGCGATGGAATTTTTACTTATTTTGCAATAGAAGCAGCCCAGATTCTTAATCATCTTTAAAATGATTAAATATACTCGTTGAAATATTTATCAACAATGCACCTGCAAAGTAAAAAACACTTCAATACATCCTTACTCTTGAAAGAGTTTTCGGGAATGTCATTTATAGAGAAGTAATTTATTTGATACTTATTGGAACGCTCGAAAACTAATGGGATTTATTGAGGTGAGATGTTATTTTTGATTTGAGACCACTACAAACACGCTTTGATGCCATTTAAATTTCATGTATAAAAAAGTTTGACCTGACTAAGTAAGGATCATCAGAATATTCCTGGATGTCAGCAGTAAAGCGCTCTACTTATGAAATGGTTTCTTCGGTATTGATTGCAATCTTGGATGAAATATCTCCGAATTGTTCCGCTGACATGAACTCCATCCGCAAAGCAGCTAGTTTTTATATTCTCTTAGCTCACGAAGTGCTTGATTTTCACGATCAAGAAGGCAGAGAACACTCTCTACTCACTTTCTAACTAAAACCTCTATGATTCTTTTTTTCATCATTGGAAAAAAAGGATAATCAGTCCATAATCTTGGAATCAATCGAACTGTTGCTAACATCTTATTTTATAACAAACTATTTTTTATCATGTAGTTCATTCTTTATGTTATTATTGAAATAGGGATTTCACCTTTTACTGACAGCAAACAATCCAAAAATACTTACTCTCTTCCAGAAATTTTAAGTAGATATGCCTTGCATGACGTAGGTTCTATATCTTTACGCTTATAATAATTTTGAAGTGCACCATACTAATATTCATATCCCAAGATCTTGTAGCCTGAGAACATGATAGGTAAAATCCAATAACTTAAAAATTAGGTCTATGATTTATTGTTTTTAATGCTAATCATGAAATACACAACCCATTGATAATAAATGATAAAAACACTTAATTTTCATTATTTTTTTCTTATAACACTGCAGAAATACCAGCAACATTCAAATCCACTGCATAAAATATTACTGAATCAAAAACTTACCTGAACGAGGGAATCCTTTTGGAACAATGGAACCCGCCCCCCCACGCTTACCTAACCATCCTAATAAATCATTTTGAGATCGATTATAACAACGCCCTGCAGAATCTATCCAGTTAAGCCCATCACACATTTTGAAACATATAACATCAGAAATAGTTCCGTCTTTATACGATTGCAAACGCACACCTTTGCCACGAATCATCTCAGGAATCTGATCTATAGGAAATATTAATAATTTACGATTTTCTCCTACAACAGCAATGTGATCACCCGTTACCTTCACCGCTAACTTCATTGTCTCTTCAGCAGAAACTTTTAAAAATCGTTTGCCTTTACGAATATTAGAAATAATTTCTGATTCTTTCACTATAAAAGCATTTCCATTACTGGAAACGACTAATAATTTACCTGTAGGATCATGAACAAATGCCGTAACAATGTCTTGATTATGATTAAGATCAATTAAAAGCTGTATCGCTTCTCCATGACCCCGTCCACTTAACAAATTACTAGCAGGCAGAGTGTATGCTTTACCGTCCGTTGATAAAAGCAATATTCTTTCCGTAGTATAAGAATGAAAAGCTATTTTTAAATCATCACCTTCTTTAAAATTAAGAGAAGACAAATCAACCGCATGCCCCTTTAAAGATCGTATCCAACCTCTATTAGAAATGACAACTGTTATAGGCTCCTTTTCAATCATTGCCTGTTGCACTATTGCTCTATCGGTCCTTACATCATCACAGAATATTGTACGCCGCCTACCCAAATCTGTTGATTTAGAAAAAATATCCCTTACTTCACGAATCTCACCGGCTATTTGGTCCCATTGTTTGTCTTCCGAGCTTAACAATGAATTAATTTTTTCCCTCTCAATGAGCAAATCATCTAATTCCGACTTGATCTGATACTCTTCTAGCTTACGTAACGAACGCAATCTCAAATTGAGTATGGAATCCACCTGATTATCTGTCAGAGAAAAACGTGACATCATTACCGGTTTTGGCTTATCTTCATTCCTAATAATGGCGATAATCTCATCAATATTCAGATATGCAATCAATAAACCTTTTAATATTTCTACCCGTCGATCAATCGCTTGCATCCGAAAAGAAGATCTGCGAAAAAGAACTTCTCGGCGATGCGCAAGCCACTCTTTTAAAATACCATCAAGCGACATAACTTGAGGAACACGACCCATTGAAAGAACATTCATATTCAATGGAAATCGTGTTTCCATATCACTTAACATAAACATTGATTCCATCAACAAATCAGGATCTACTGAACGATTTTTAGGAAATAAAACAATTCGGACATCCTCAGCAGATTCATCACGTATGTCCTCTAACAAAGGTATTCTTTTGGTTATAATAAGCTCAGCAATTTTTTCAATTAATCGTGACTTTTGTACTTGATATGGGATCTCAGTAACAACAATACACCATGAACCACGCCCAAGCTCTTCAACAGACCACTTAGCACGGACTCGGAATCCCCCTCGACCTAAACGATAGGATTCTAAAATGCTTTCACGACTTTCAACAATAATACCACCTGTTGGAAAATCAGGGCCCACAATATATTCAAGTAACTTTTCTATCGAAATTTTTGGATCATCAATCAAAGCCAGAGCTGCGTCACAAATCTCGTGAACATTATGCGACGGAATAGAAGTTGCCATACCAACCGCTATACCAGATGAACCATTCGCTAAAAGATTTGGGAATTTCCCTGGGAAAACAATCGGCTCTAAATCTTCTTCATTATATGTATCACGAAAGTCGACTGCATCTTCATCAATCCCCTGCAAAATCAACTCAGCAACCTGAGTCATGCGCGCTTCCGTATAACGATACGCCGCCGCACTATCACCATCAATGTTCCCAAAATTACCTTGTCCGCTAATAAGAGGATATCTCTGAACAAAAGATTGCGAAAGACGTACTAAAGAATCATATACAGATTGGTCTCCATGGGGATGCAATCTACCAATAACCTCACCAACAATACGGGCACTTTTCTTAAAAGCAGAATTGAAGTCTAAACCCATTTCACTCATTGCATGAATAATGCGTCTGTGTACAGGCTTAAAGCCATCTCGCAAGTCAGGAATTGCACGCTCCTTAATTGTAGATAAGGCATATGCAAGATACCTTTCTTCCAAAGCAGAGCGCAGAGGAATAGATATAACATTTTCTTCAACTAAAGTATTTGAATTAGAAACGTTATCAGTAGCCATAAACCTCACTCTTCATAGAAAAACACCTTATTTTAACTTCCCAAAATCTGTAAATCACATAACTTCTAATACTGATTCTGCAATATAAAAATCAATCAAATTACGTACAAAACTAAACACAAATGATCATAATAAGAAAAATAAGGGTAACACTCCTCTATAAACTAAGATAATTTCAAAAATAATCCAAATAAAACAAAAGATTATCACAAACAATGAACAATTAAGAACCATGTCTTATGACTATTAAACTTACAATCACAAACAAACAAAGCCATTAACCACTAATACCTATACCTATTGGACTACTGACTTCTCTTTTCTATAGGGACATAATCTCGACTCAACGCCCCCACATAAAGTTGACGAGGCCGCCCTATCCGTCTCGATGGGTCCATTATCATCTCTTTCCACTGAGACACCCAACCCGCTGTACGCGCGATTGCAAACAACACCGTAAAAAAATTTGTTGGAAAACCCAACGATCTCAATGTGATTCCAGAATAAAAATCAACGTTAGGATAAAGTTGCCGCTCAATAAAGTATCCATCTTCAAGAGCAATTTTTTCTAATTCAATTGCAACTTGCGCTATCGGATCATTATGATTTCCCGTTTTATCCAGAACTTCATACATAGTCTCCCGCATAATTCTACACCTAGGATCATAATTTTTATAAACACGATGCCCAAAACCCATAATGCGAAATGGATCATTTTTATCTTTAGCGCGCATTATGTAATGCGGAATACGCTCAGGCGAACCTATTTCCATCAACATATTAAGAGCCTCTTCATTAGCTCCACCATGAGCACACCCACCAAGACAAGCTACGCCAGCTGCGATACAAGCGAAAGGATCTGCCCCAGAAGATCCCGCTAAACGTACCGTAGAAGTCGAAGCATTCTGTTCATGATCAGCATGTAATATAAATATACGATTCATAGCGCGGGCTAATAAAGGATCTACATGGTATTCTTCACAAGGCGTCGAAAAACACATATGTAAAAAATTTGAGGCGTAATCCAAATTACTCTTTGGATAAACAAAAGGTTGTCCTATGTAACGTTTATAAATCATTGCTGCTATAGTGGATATTTTAGCAATTATGCGCAAGGATACAGTCCCGCATTTTTCCAAAGTCTGAACATCAGAAGGATTATAGTAAAAAGACGATAAGGCGCCTATTGCACCCATCAACATAGACATGGGATGTGCATTGTATGGGAAACCAGTAAAAAAGCGCGACATACCCTCTTTGAGTAATGCTTTCTTTGAGATTTTATCATTAAAATCTCTTTGTTGGCTCACGTTGGGTAATTCCCCATATAGCAACAAGTAACAAACTTCTAAAAAATCACTCTTCTCTGACAACTGCTCAATCGGATAACCACGGTACAACAATATCCCATTACAACCATCAATGAAAGTTATTTGAGATTCGCAAGAAGCCGTAGAAGAAAAAGCAGGGTCATACGTAAAAATATCATTTGTGTAAAGAGATGATATATCTACTACAGGAAGGCCAAGACTACCTCTTCTTATTGGAAGATCAATTTCCTCATTTCCTAAACGGAGTTTCGCAAATTTATCCATCATAAACAATTTTCCTCAAAAAAATCTTTTGCTGCCGACAAACAGATTAACAATTAAACAATAATTACCAGTACCCAAATGAACAAATACTATGATATTACATAGCTAAAAATATTCTTTAAATTTCTAAAAATAATTTTGTAACAATCTATATTTTAGTAATCAATATATGCTTAAAAAAATTTTCACTCTGTTGCACTATAATATGCAATATTTAAAACACCTTATACAATTAGAACAAGAACATGGGAGGATTTTTTTATTTATTCCCGTTTTTCTCGCATTCGGAGCAATATCATGGTTTATTTATAACCCAGATATACCTCCTTGGGAAATTGGATTGAGTACTCTTATTATGGTTCTCATTCTAATCAAAACTCGATATTCGCATCCTCATATATTCCTTATCATAAGCGCATTCGTATATTTTTTAATAGGGATGATGCTAGCATTTATCGAAACTACACGCAATCCTACTACACTTCTTTCTCAGTCCATTACAACTAATTTACGCGGAATAGTCAAATGGAGCGAACCCTTACAAGATGGAAAATGGCGTTATCTAGTTCAAATTTCTGAGACGGACTATTATCAATCAGAGCTGTTATCACAACAAGTAATGTTATCTGTCACTGACAAACACGACCATTTTCCCTCTGGCACAAAAATAGATGGAATAGCAAAACTACCACCACCATCAGGGCCCGCTCTTCCTGGGCTTTTTGATTTTAGTTTTTTTTCTTATTATAAAGGTATTAGCGCAGTTGGATATTTTTATTCCATCCCCCAAATAGTATTTTTTTCTGAAACTCAAAATAATTTTAACCAATTTTTATCGTCAATACAATCTTTCTTAAATGAAGTTCGAACCAATATAGGAACATATATTCGAAGAAAAATTTCAGGAGATATTGGCGCTCTTGCTGCAGCACTCATAACCGATGAACGTCGTGCCATATCTAGCCAAACCATTGAAGATCTTCGAAGGTCTGGATTGTCGCATATAATAGCCATTTCTGGAATCAATATGACAATAGCAGCAGGTCTTTTGTTCTTCGGCATGCGCTCAATTCTCGCTTGTTTTCCAATTATTGCAGAAAACTTTTCAATCAAAAAGATTTCATCTTTTGGCGCACTTTTAACAGTAACTGCTTATTTTTTGATATCAGGAGCAAGCATCTCTGCACAAAGAGCCTATATAATGACAGTCATAACCCTTATTTCTTACTTGTGCGAAGTACACTCTATCGGATTACGTAGTATAGCATTAACTGCTATTTTCATAATCTGCATCGCCCCTTCAGAAGTAATAAACCCTAGTTTTCAAATGTCTTTTGCCACAACTGCCGCCCTTATAGCCAGTAATTCTAGCTGGGGGAAAAAACGAAATAATCCCCATCCTCTTCTCAAAATTCTGCCAAACAAAGGGAAAATTGTGACCACAATAATCCAATTTTTCAAAGTGATTTTTCTCACATCCCTTATAGGAAGTTGTTCCGCTTCAATTTTTTTGATAAAACATTTTCACTGCATACCAATATACGGAATAATTGCAAACATCCTTGCTATACCAATATTGTCATTTATAGTTATGCCAGCAGGGCTTGTAACAGCCTTATCAATGACTTTTTCCACAGCAGAAATACCTTTATCTGTAATGGCTTGGGGACTCAATATCATCATTCAAATCGCGAATACAATTTCAACAATTAGCGATGAATTATGTGTTGGAAGAATCCCTCAACCTGTATTCACAACTATGGTCATTGGATTTATATTATTAGTTTTTTTAAAAACAAATATGCGCCATATTGGAACAATCATGATCGGAATTGCAATAGCTATCCTCTTCATTCTTCCTTATTTTCCGTCTCCGGATCTTCTTATATCTGAAGATGGAAAAATCGTCGCATTAGTAGACAATAATACCCTTATTTCAAGTAGTTATAATCATAATTATTTCATATTTTCCCAATGGAAATCAGCTTTAAGCACCACATTCCACGAAACTCCTCAGAAACATCCAGAATATCTGCCGATCAACAATCAATTGTCTTTAAAAGAAACCCTTCAATCAATGAATCCAAGAAAATTTCTCTGTATTAACAAGTCATTTTGTGCTGGGCTCCATCATAAGAGTGGCACAATTATAGGCGTTCTTAAAAGAAAAGATAAAATCCACTTAGCTTGCCAATTATCCGACATCCTTGTAACGAAAATAAAAAATATGAATTCCCAATTATGCAACGTTCCATTAATAATTACGCCAGAAATGTTGCATAAATATGGATCACTAGAAATAACGATAATCCCGTCCTCAAATGACCTCGACAAACCAAAATTTATTATTAAAAAGTCCATAGAAAGTCTTCTTCATCCTTGGACCAAAAATAGAATACAGAAACCCTTTACACATTAAAAAAACGTTGTTCAATCAACCAATATTAGTTGCAAATATGCAATTAATAAACTTAAAATACACCAAAGTATTTTTCCTGAACCACATTAATATAACGAAGCATGTCACATACATTAAATTAAAGATAATAACTATTGTGTGCGATATATAAAACTAGAGACAAATCATATCAGGCGCTCATATTCATCGGATATTGACGTATCAATCCTACTAGTTTCCCCCTAATCTTTATATTGTTCAGGTGAAAGATACGGGTTTTATACGCGGAATTAGCAGATTCTAAGGCTATAGAATCACCCTTTTGTCGAAACCTCTTAATAGCTGCCATTTGATCATCGAAAAACGCTAGGACTATATCTCCTGGATCAGCAGACGTACTACTGAACATAACAACGATGTCGCCTCGCAAAATACCAACTCCGACCATAGAATCGTCTTTAACTTCAAGGGCATAATGATCACCCTTCTGCAACATTGTCGAAGGTACTGGAATATCGTGCATCCTATTTCTAACAGAATCAATCGATACTTCTGCGGCTATACAGCCCATAAAAGGAACTGTAGAACAACAAAAATTATCCTCCTTTATATCCGAAGTAGAACTAAAATCATGCGCAAGTCGTGTAAATAATCTCATATTTTCTGGCACTTTAATAATTTGCAAAGCTCGAGCACGTTTTGGAATCCTGCGAATAAAACCCCTTTCCTCTAGAGAAATAATAAGACGATATATTCCTGATTTAGAAGCAATACTCAATGCTTTTTTCATCTCATCAAAAGATGGAGATATACCTGTAGATTCGAAATACTCCTGAATAAAATATAAAAGCTCCCTCTGCTTAAGCGTCAACATTTTAGGATTTCTCCTCAAACAAAATATTTACCTATATAACATATAAAAATACAGTAATAACAATAACAAAAATCAATTTTCTTTTTTATCTACGTCTATAATATATAGTGTTTAGCGAAAAAGATAGATACCTTTTTCTGATTCTATATTACGCACAGGATTACACACTCTGCATATATTATTTATCCACAGAATACGAAGAAAATAACCTCGATTGGAATCACATGACACATACTAATTCAGAAATACGTCTTGGATACGGCACAACACAAGTCACATTTTGTAACAAAAAGCGTCTTGTACTCATTGCTGGCCCATGCCAAATAGAAAGCCATGAACATACCTTGATGATGGCAGAAAAACTACATGCGATGTGTCAAGATCTCAATATACAATTGATCTACAAATCGTCATTTGACAAAGCAAACCGTAGTTCTCTAACAGGGAAACGTGGTGTAGGACTTGAAAAAGGACGAGAAATTTTCCTGGATTTAAAAAAAAAATACAACTTCCCTATCCTAACAGACGTTCATAATGAACAACAATGTGAAGCAATAGCAGATAGTGTAGATATTTTACAAATTCCCGCACTTCTATGTCGGCAAACTGATTTGTTAATAGCAGCGGCTCGAACAGGACGTGTTATCAATGTGAAAAAAGGACAATTTTTATCACCATGGGAAATGCGTAATGTTCTACAAAAACTCAATGCCAACGGAGCAATGAAAGTGATTTTTTGCGAACGCGGTACTTCTTTTGGCTACAATAACCTCATTACTGATATGCGTTCTATGCCCATTATGGCTTCCATGGGCGTGCCTGTTGTCTTTGACGCCAGTCATTCCGTTCAACAGCCTGGAATACACGGAAATTGCTCTGGTGGAGAAAGACAATTCATCGCTACTCTCGCAAAGGCTGCAGTTGCTACAGGCATTGCTGGAATTTTTTTGGAAACACATCAAGATCCTGATAACGCCCCATCCGATGGACCAAATATGATCAATATAAATGATCTTCCCGAACTATTGTCTCAATTGATTGCTATCGACAAAGTTGTAAAATCACTATAAAAAACTATATTCAGAGGTACTCAACAATATAAAATCAGAAGAAAAAATGATGTTCATTAACAATATTATTGCCCGTGAGGTTATTGATAGCCGCGGTAACCCAACTATTGAAGTAGAAGTTTATCTTGAAGATGGCAGCACGGGACATGCTATGCTCCCTTCTGGGGCATCCACTGGAATTCATGAAGCTTTTGAATTACGAGATCAAGAAAAACGCTATTTTGGCAAAGGGGTTCTAAAAGCTGTTGCATTCGTTAATAATGAGATTCGTCCGGCATTGCTGGGAGAGGATGCAAGAAACCAAATCCTCATCGACAAAATAATGATTGATCTTGATGGAACCCCCAATAAATCTCGTTTGGGCGCCAACTCTATCCTCGGGGTATCCCTTGCCGTATCAAAAGCTGCGGCACAAAGCTGCAATCTCCCTTTATACAAATACCTAGGAGGATGTGCCGCCCATATTCTCCCTGTTCCCCTGATGAATATACTGAATGGCGGCATCCATGCCGATAATGATCTTGATTTTCAAGAATTTATGGTTGTCCCCGTAGGCGCAGAAAATATACGTGAAGCTATTCGCATGGGCGCAGAAGTATTCCACACCTTAAAAAAAGAATTAAAATCACAAGGGTATAGCACTAATGTCGGAGACGAAGGGGGATTATCTCCTAATCTGAAAAAAACTGACTATGCACTTGATTTAATTGTCAATTCTATCGAAAAAGCAGGATATAGTGCGAAAAAAGATTTTTTTATTGCTCTTGACTGTGCTGCCAGCGCGTTTTTTAAAAATGGAAAATATATTTTAAAAGGTGAAAATCTAGAATTTACGTCAGACGATATGGCTTCCTATCTTGCCAACCTTGTTGAGCGCTATCCCATCTGCTCCATAGAAGATGGCATGTCCGAAGATGATTGGCATGGATGGAAAGTTCTGACTCAGAAAATTGGCGCAAAATGTCAACTAGTAGGAGACGATTTATTTGTTACCAATCCTGAGCGTTTACACAAAGGGATAAAGGAAGGGGTCGCAAATTCAATACTCATCAAGCCTAATCAAATAGGTTGCGTTTCTGAAACGCTTAACACTATAGAAACGGCACGTATAGCAGGATATCCTAGCATTATATCCCACCGTTCCGGAGAAACAGAAGATCACACAATAGCAGATTTAGCAGTTGCGACTAATTGCAAACAAATCAAGACTGGATCTCTAACACGATCAGATAGACTCGCAAAATATAATCAATTGATTCGCATTGAAGAAAACCTTGGAAAACAAGCAACATTTGCGGGGAAATCCATTTTAATTTAATAAGAAATGCCTAGCCCAATATGGGTTTAATTGACGCGAACCATTTTATCATGCATCTATGTGAATGTTATTTAATTATACAATATTCTAATAAAATACTTTGATGGTCAAAATTTATGAAAGCGTGGACAGGATATTATAAAAAAAATAAGTTTTATAGAGCAATTTTTCGAATGATAGCTTTTTGTTCTGTAGTTTATTTTACTAATCATGCTATAGGCAATTATGGTTTGAAAGCAACTACAATTCTGGAAAAATCTCTCATTAAACGAAAGGAGTTTCTTTCTACTTTACAAGAAAATCGTTCTAAACTAGAACGTAAAGTCAAATTTATGAGTGATGGATCTTTGGAAAAAGATCTATTAGATGAAAAAGCGCGTTATAATCTTAACTTATCTCGCGGTGATGAAATTATTTTATTCTATTCTGATTTTTAGATGCAAGTCTATTCCTTGCCTGTAAAAGAAAATATATGATTGTTGCATTTGTATGAAATAAACGATGTATGAAATAAACGGTTCGAACACTGTTAATGTGGAGTAAGCTGACAAATAATATGTAGCAAAACAAGACGTGATGTTGGAGATATAAAATGGCTCTTAATCCATCTGAATCTGCTAAAGAAACTAAAACACCTTCAGCAGATATAGATATTCCTTTTTTAAAAGGATTTAAAGTTTCTGAATTTGATAAAAAACAAGAATTATCAGCATATAGATCAATGTTGTTAATTCGTCGCTTTGAAGAAAAAGCAGGGCAATTATATGGCATGGGGATGATAGGAGGATTTTGCCACCTCTGCATTGGTCAAGAAGCCGTTATCGTCGGAATGAAAATGTCTCTTGCAGAAGGCGATCAGATGATTACCGCATATCGAGACCATGGTCATATCCTTGCTTGTGGAGCAACAGAAAAAGAAATAATGTCAGAATTGACTGGTCGCCGAGGGGGTATATCAAAAGGCAAAGGTGGTTCTATGCATATGTTTTCTACTAAACATGGATTTTACGGAGGGCATGGAATTGTAGGAGCTCAAGTTTCTCTCGGAACAGGAATAGCGTTCGCCAACAAGTATCGTAAATCTGACAAAGTATGTGTTGTATGTTTTGGAGACGGAGCAGCTAATCAAGGGCAAGTATATGAAAGCTTCAATATAGCAGCACTTTGGAATTTAAATGTAATTTATGTAATTGAAAACAATCAATATGCTATGGGCACTTCTGTAACCCGATCATCTGCACAAACTAATTTATCCCGGAGAGGAATATCATTTAATATCCCTGGCATACAAGTTGACGGCATGGACGTGAGAGCTGTTAAAGAAACAATGGATAAAGCAGTTGCATATTGCCGTAATCACAAAGGACCAATTATAGTAGAAATGCTGACATATCGCTATAGAGGGCACTCTATGTCCGACCCAGCAAATTACCGTGCTCGTGAAGAAGTAAATGAAATGCGTGCAAATCATGATCCAATTGAACAAGTGCGTAAACGATTACTAGACAACAAATGGGCTACTGAAGATGATTTAAAAGCAATAGAAGTTAGCGTACGTAAAATTATAAATAATAGTGTAGAATTTGCCCAATCTGATAAAGAACCTGATCTTGAAGAACTTTATTCAGATATTCTGGCTTGATCAGGAGTAAATAAGAAATGCCGATTTTAGTAACTATGCCTTCACTTTCTCCTACAATGACAGAAGGAAATATAGCAGAGTGGAAAAAAAATGAAGGAGACTTTGTCAAACAAGGAGATATTCTTTGTGAAGTGGAAACTGATAAAGCAATTATGGAAGTTGAATCCGTAGACGAAGGAATTATAGGAAAAATATTCCACCCTAGCGGAACACAGAATATACGAGTTAATACTCCTATCGCTGCTATTATCCAAGAAGGTGAAAGTACTTCAGACATTGATAAGGTCATCTCAGACAAGGTCATCTCAGAAAATGCCAATATTGTCACATCTTCAGTATTGAATGATACATTTTCTACTAGCAAAGATGATACCGTTGATCATCAATTACCCCAAAATGATACTGAAAATCCTTCGCTTTCAAATGTCCCAACATCTTCTATAACCGTTCGAGAAGCATTGCGTGATGCCATAGCAGAGGAAATGCGGCGAGACAAAGATGTCTTTATCATGGGAGAAGAAGTGGCAGAATATCAAGGGGCCTATAAAGTAACCCAAGGTCTTCTCAAAGAATTTGGCAGTGAAAGGGTAATTGATACTCCTATTACTGAGCATGGTTTTACAGGCATTGGAATTGGCGCAAGCTTTGCAGGATTAAAACCAATTGTAGAATTTATGACTTTTAATTTTGCTATGCAAGCAATTGATCAAATTATTAATTCTGCAGCCAAGACTCGATATATGTCTGGCGGTCAGATGACTACTTCTATCGTATTTCGAGGCCCCAATGGAGCTGCAGCACGCGTTGCAGCACAACATTCCCAATGTTATGCTGCATGGTATAGTCATATCCCAGGGTTAAAAGTCATCATGCCATACACAGCAGCTGATGCTAAAGGTCTGCTTAAATCCGCTATTCGCGATCCTAATCCTGTTATTTTCCTAGAAAATGAAATTCTCTATGGCAGTAGCTTTGAAGTTCCTTTGGTAGATGATTTGGTTATTCCAATCGGTAAAGCACGTATTCATCGTAGCGGGAACGATGCTACCCTCATTTCTTTTGGAATTGGGATGACATATGCCGTAAAAGCAGCGCTTGAATTGGAAAAAAGTGGTATAGATGTAGAGTTGATAGATCTGCGTACTATCCGCCCAATAGACTGGCAAACAATATTTGAATCAGTAAAGAAAACCGGAAGACTAGTAACTGTTGAAGAAGGATATCCTCAATCATCCGTTGGCTCTACAATTGCTAATCAAGTACAAAAAGAAATTTTTGACTACCTTGACGCTCCTATCTTGACAATTTCGGGTAAAGATGTCCCAATGCCCTATGCTGCAAATCTTGAAAAAATGGCTCTTCCTAACGTGGATGAAATCATTAACTCCATTGAATCCGTTTGCTACAAACGAAAGGCAACAAAATAATTATGATACATACAATAACCATGCCTTCCTTATCGCCAACCATGAAAACAGGTAGTATCAAAAAATGGAAGATAAAAAAAGGCGATAAAATATTTCCAGGAGACATCCTCTGTGAGATTGAAACAGACAAAGCAATCATGGAATTTGAGTCCGTAGACGAAGGAGCAGTACATGAAATTATCGCCTTAGAAGGCACAGAAAATATCCCAGTAAATAGCCCTATATTAAGCATTGTAATGGACTATGCCCCCCCTCCTACTCCTGCAAAAGACAATCCTGTAGAGGTAGAAAAAGGATTTTCTGATATCCCTCTTATTTCTTTGGAAAAACAAAAAAGTCACAGAAAAAATAGTCCTATTTCTTCACCTCTTGCACGTCGATTAGCAAAAGAACACGGCATTGACTTATCATCTCTTTCTGGATCTGGTCCACATGGTCGTATAATTAAAGATGATGTTAAATCTTTTATTGCACAAAAAACAAACGTTAACAAATTTCCAAGCACCCAAAATTTTGAATCAATTAATACGTCTGTTGATGATGATATCATAAAAATCTTTGCCGAAGGATCATATGAAGTGATCCCGCATGATAATATGCGAAAAACTATTGCTTATCGTCTCCAGCAATCCAAGCAAACGATACCTCACTTTTATGTATCTATTGATTGTAACATCGATAATCTTCTTTCCTTAAGAGAACAGATGAACCTGATAATACAGGCCAATACAAAAGACACTCCTAACAAAATTTCTGTCAATGATGTGATTATAAAGGCTTTTGCATTAGCAATGACAAAAGTTCCAGAAGCAAATGTCTCTTGGACAACAAATGCACTGATTCAGCATAAGAACATTGATATCAGCGTTGCCGTCAGTATTCCAGGAGGAATCGTTACTCCTATTGTTCGTCAAGTAGATCAAAAAAGTATATCCAGTATTTCTCTTGAAGTTAAAGAACTCATCCAAAGAGCTAAACAACGGAAGCTTAAACCATCAGAATATCAAGGCGGAACAACTTCTATTTCTAATATGGGAATGTTAGGTGTTAATAGTTTTTGTGCTGTGATCAATCCTCCTCAATCAACAATTCTTGCTATAGGGGCTGGTGAAAAGAAAGTTGTTTTTAAAAATGGAGAAATAAAAGTGGCAACTATAATGAACGCCACTTTATCAGCAGACCATCGTTCAATAGATGGAGCTATCGCTTCGAAATTATTAGCTAAATTTAAAGAGTACATAGAAAATCCCGTATGGATGTTAATGTAACTATTTTTCTTAATTATCCTCTTTTAATATGCGCATACACTGTTCTTGTATAAACTAAAAGGATCCTTGCATGGAAGAATCGGTATCAAATTTATATTATGATGTAATTGTAATCGGCTCAGGACCTGGTGGGTATGTTGCAGCAATACGTGCTGCACAACTTGGCTTTAGAGTAGCTATTGTTGAGTATGCAGGATTAGGAGGTATTTGCTTGAATTGGGGATGTATCCCTACTAAATCTCTTTTACGCTCTGCAGAAATTCTTGATCATATTAAAAATGCAAAACATTATGGGTTAAATATAGAAGGAAAAGTACAACCTAATATCAAAGATATTGTAAAACGTTCCCGTGACGTATCACATAGATTAAATCGCGGTGTAGAATTTTTAATGCACAAAAACAAAATTGATATTATTTGGGGTAGAGCTGTTTTAAACAATCCATCTGAAATCATTGTGTCGAAACCTTCTCAACCAATAGTTACGCCACAACATCCTATCCCTAAAAAAACTTTGGGAGAAGGAATTTATAAGGCTAAGCATATTGTTATTGCTACAGGAGCTCGCCCGAGAAATATCGAAGGAATAGAGCCGGACGCTAATTTAATATGGACTTATTTTGATGCGTTAAAACCATCTAAAATACCTAAATCTCTTGTTATCATGGGATCAGGAGCTATTGGAGTGGAATTTGCTTCTTTTTACAAATCTTTAGGTGTAGATGTTTCTCTCATAGAAGTTAAAGACCGCATTCTCCCTGCAGAAGATGTAGATATTTCTCATTTTGTACAACAATCTCTTCAGAAAAAAGGCATAAAGATCCTTACTGAATCAAAAATTTCCAGTGTAAAAACAAAAGAAGAGACTGTATTGATTCAAATAGAAAAAAAAGATGGATCAAATTATTCTATGCAAGCTGAACGGCTTTTACTATCAGTTGGCGTCCAAGGGAACATCGAAAACCTCGGTTTAGATAAATTAGGAGTCAAAACTAACAATGGTTGCATTGTTGTAGATGATTATGGGGGCACGAACATTCCCGGAATTTATGCTATTGGTGATGTAGCAGGAGCACCGATGTTGGCTCACAAAGCTGAACATGAGGGAATAATATGTATCGAAAAAATTGCTAAATTATCTACAGTTTCTCCACTCAATAAAAGACAAATACCTGGATGTACCTATTGCAATCCTCAAGTGGCATCTATTGGTCTTACCGAAGAGAAAGCACGAGATCAAGGATTAGATATTCGGGTTGGCAAACATAGTTTTTCTGCTAATGGAAAGGCTATCACACTTGGAGAAGATTCTGGAATAATAAAAACTATTTTTGACAATAATACTGGAGAAGTATTAGGAGTTCATATGGTCGGAGCAGAAGTCACAGAACTAATTCAAGGTTTTTCTATAGCAATGAATTTGGAAAGTACTGAAGAAGAATTGATGCATACTGTATTCCCACATCCTACACTCTCCGAAACAATGAAAGAAAGTATCCTAGATGCTTATGGAAGGGCTATTCATTCTTAAGACAAGATCTGCTATAATAATCTTTGGAGAACTATTATACAATATTTTTTCATATGGTTTTGTTGTTTACGTTTGATCACTAAGAGTTAGAACATATGTTTCTACTAAATTTTAGGAATAAAACTAATGATTGTTTATTAAAATAGATTATTATCGTGTACTCAACAATTTTCTCATTGACTAAAGTAGATGATGTTTTTATCACCAAAAAATCATCTATCTGTTAATGATAAAGAGTTCTTTGTATTATACCAAATTTATTGGAAGATTCATGGTCACAGTTTTTGATACAGTCAACAAAAAAAAACATGCTTTACATGCCATTCCCAATAAAAAACAAGCTCGTCATCCTGAAAAAATACACAAGCCTGACACAGAAAAGATACAGAAGCCTGATTGGATTCGTGTGCGTGCACCCGTATCATCGTCAGGATATCAAGAAACTCATAAAATACTTCGATCTCGTAATTTAACTACTGTTTGCGAGGAAGCCGGCTGTCCTAACATCGGCGAATGTTGGAATAAAAATCATGCTACCTTTATGATTATGGGATCGATCTGCACGAGAGCCTGTACATTTTGCAATGTTGCAACAGGGAAGCCACAATCATTAGACGCTCAAGAACCACAAAATATATCATGGGCTGTTAAAGCCATGAAACTATCTCATGTTGTTATTACATCAGTAGATCGTGATGACTTAGAAGATGGAGGAGCACAACACTTTGCAGAAGTCATTTATGCGATCAGACAATATTCCCCATCCACAACTATTGAAGTGCTTACTCCCGATTTTTTACGTAAACCTCATGCCTTAGAAACAGTTGTTTTAGCAAAACCTGATGTTTTTAATCATAACCTTGAAACAGTAGCATCTAATTATCTAACGGTTCGTCCTGGTGCTCGCTATTTTCATTCACTGAGATTATTACAACGCGTAAAAGAATTAAATCCTTTTATTTTTACCAAATCAGGAATTATGTTGGGATTGGGAGAAACAAGAAATGAAGTATTGCAATTAATGGATGATTTACGTACAGCTGACGTCGATTTCTTAACTATGGGACAATATCTACAACCAACACGTAAACATCATAAAGTAGAATCCTTTATCACTCCACAAGACTTTAAATCCTATGAGACTATTGCTTATAGCAAGGGATTTTTAATGGTTTCTGCTAGCCCCCTCACTCGTTCTTCTTATCATGCAGGCGATGATTTCTTACGTCTAAAAGAAGCGCGCAAAAAAATCACATATGAAAATAAATCCATTAAAGTATCGCAAAATTGAATGATTCAATACGATAAAACAATATTTTAAAGGTTTATATTGGTATTATGCATTATTTTACAGCTGATCGTGTCGTGGATCATAGCTCTCAACAAATGCTGAAATTAGTAAGCGATATAGAAAAATATCCTGAATTTGTCCCACTGTGTAAAGAAATTATCATCCATAATCGCGAAAAACAAGGGAACGACGAAATACTTCTTGCGAGCATGCAAGTGAACTATGCCGGCATACAAAAGAGTTTCATGACACAGATACGAGTAAATAAAATTCAAAATAGAATCGCAGTTAAGCACATTAAAAATACATTCAATTTTTTAGAAAATGATTGGTATTTTGAAGAAATTGCCCCCAATAAATGCAAAATACGCTTCTCTATAAAATATGAACTAAAAAATCGCCTTTTTGATATGATGCTCAGAGCAGTATTCGATCATTCTTTTTTGTATTTCGCAAAAGCATTCGAAGATCGGGCTGATAAAATATATCGCCCTCTTATTTCCTATAAATAATTTTTTAAAATGTAACACTTGCGAAATATTGCTGTGTATTTATAACCTCATTGTAATTCATATACTCAAAACTAAAATTGTTATAGCACTATCAAACCACAAAAAGATAATAGGAAGGCTAAAAATACTTCATAGGAAACATGAGCAAAACAAACTACTAATTTTTTACATTTCCTATTTCAATCACAATTATAAAAAAATCTAAAATACACAAAAAGACAGAAAAAACACTTACAGAAAAAACAATAAATATAATTGTAGAAAAAGTATTTTTTTCATATCTCTGTTCCCTTTAAACTAATAATTTTACACGGAGTGAAAAGTTGAATATTCAAAGGAATGCTTGTAAATTATTGCAAAGATCCTTTTATATACTGATAACAAAGGATAGATGTGATCCCAACAAAAGCAGATGCAATGTATCCAGTGCGCATATCTATTAAAAGAATTTTTTATTAATAAGGTTAAATTTACTAAAACAATAGATTGAATGACAGTCCACTTATCTTTATTCTCTTTATGGAAACAAAAAAGTGATACAATATATACACACTAAATTATCATATATAGATGAAATCCACAAAATATGATAAACATGCCAGAACAGGATTATTAAAACGGAAAATATTATATGTTGTATTTAAATTGGTTTGATATTTTAATCATTACATTGCTATGCGTCACGTTTGGAATCAACTTCAAATACTTATTTTCTTTAATAGGCGATATAATAAAATATTTGCAAAACGGTATGCGCAGTGCTTTTTTTGCGATTTTCAAAAAAAACAACACAACATCATCCAACCAGAACTTCAAAAAAAAAATAATTTTAAAAAAAAAATCTATAAAAAAAGAACAATTGTCAGACTTGAATCCTCAAAACAATAAAAAAGATAAAAATAGATCTAAAAACGCATCCCCTATAAAAAGGAAGGAAAACATTGTTTCTTCTTCTAAACCAAATCCTAACCATAATGATTTCGATAAATAATCTATTTTATGACAAGAATTATTTGAAGATTATAATATGGAAATGCTCTTTCAAAAATCGCTCTTGCCTTCTTTATTTACCTCCTCTATTAACACTATTAAAATAACATTGATATAAAACGGAGAAAACCGAAGGTATCTACTATTATTTCTGAACTATCAAATAATTGACTGTTTTCTCGTCGAATTATAGGAAAATATGATGATAGACATGCAATGGATTCGCAAAAATCCAGACGATCTTGATAAAGCCTTAAAAAAACGTAATCTTAGTCCTCAATCCGAGTGTATTTTATCCTTAGATGAAAAACATCGCGCCTTACTCACAAAAATTGAAGAAATACGAGCTCAGCGTAACACCTATTCTGCAAAAATTGGACAAGCTATAGCAGAAGGTGATCAGTTACTTGCCACCAAGCTAAAAAATAAAGTAGCGAATTTCAAGAAGCAGTTACCTTCACTAGAAAAAGAAGAGAATGACGTACTCTGTTCATTAAATAAAAATCTCTCTTATATTCCTAATATTCCTTTAGAAGAAGTTCCTATTGGACAAAATACGGATGAAAATATTTTGATCCGTTCTGTGGGAGAAAAACCAACCGCGACACATCTGTCAAAAGAACATTATGAAATCGGCGAAAAACTAGGGTTAATGGACTTTGATCGTGCTGCCAAATTATCAGGAACACGTTTTTCTGTGCTCACAGGTCATCTTTCTCGTTTAGAAAGAGCATTAGGCCAATTTATGCTAGATGTGCATACTTTAGAACATGGTTATACTGAAGTATCTGCCCCTTTGTTAGTCCGTGATGAAGCAATGTATGGTACAGGCCAAATTCCAAAATTTGCAAATGATATGTTTTGTACAACCGATGGACGATGGCTTATACCAACTTCCGAAGTAAGCTTAACTAATCTCTACTCTCATGAAATAATAGAATCTACAGATCTACCTCTACGTTTTACGACTTTAGCTCCTTCTTTTAGATCAGAAGCAGGATCCGCTGGTAGAGATACGCGTGGCATGTTAAGACAACACCAATTTTGGAAATGCGAACTAGTCTCCGTAACAAAAGAAGAAGATTCACATGAAGAACATGAACGTATGTTATCTTGTGCAGAAGAAATTCTCAAACGACTAGATTTACATTATCGTGTTGTACTATTGTGTTCTGGAGATCTTGGTTTCAGTGCCCGTAAAACTTATGATTTAGAAGTATGGTTGCCTGGACAAAACATGTATCGTGAAATTTCTTCTTGTTCTAATTGTGGGAATTTTCAATCAAGACGAATGAATTCTCGATACCGTGATCCACATAACAAATCTTTAAAGTTTACACATACACTGAATGGTTCAGGAGTAGCGGTAGGACGTTGCCTTATTGCAATTTTAGAAAACTACCTCAATAGGGATGACTCAGTAACCGTTCCGAATGTTTTGCGACCATATATGAATAATTTAGAAATAATCAAAAAAGAACATATTTTGGAGTAAATAATGAGAATTTTATTAACAAATGACGATGGCATTAAATCTGAAGGATTAATAGCATTAGAAAATATAGCTAGAAGCATCTCAAACGATATCTGGATATGTGCTCCCGAAATGGATCAAAGCTGCTTATCAAATTCTTTGACAATATCCAAAAGCCTAGCTTGTCGTAAAATCAGCAATCAACGCTTTGCAGTCCGCGGGACGCCAGTTGATTGCGTCATTGTAGCTCTTCAAAAAATGGGGGACAAAAGACCAGATTTAATATTATCAGGAGTGAATATCGGAACCAATACCTCTAATCACGTAGCGTATTCTGGAACATTAGCAGCTGCATTTGAAGGAAGTTTACAAGGAATTCGTTCATTTGCTCTAAGCCAAGCCTATACCAATGAAAACATGATTCCCTGGGAAGTAGCAAAAACGCATGCACCGAATATTTTACACCAGTTACTAAAATTCAATAATATTCCAAATAGCACTCTATTTAACATTAATTTTCCTCATTGCTCTCCAAAAGACGTGGAAAAAATAGTCATCACGAAACAAGAGCACCCCTGCTTTTCACTTGACGCACAACAAATATCTGAAAATCATAATATAACTAACTATTCCTTAGAATTTCGTGATCATCCAAGAGATCTATGTGAAGATTCTGATGCCTTTGCTATAAAACATAATATGATTTCGGTAACTCCCATCAAAACCGATCTTACAGATTATAATTCTCAACAGCATATGGCTATATCACTTGAAAAATGATCCATATACGAACAATAGAATTTTTCTCTTGTGATATTGGTTTCTAAATTAATAAAAAAAAATCGTAAAGTTAAATTTATTACTATCTCTTAATGTTACTAATAATATGGCTGAAAAATATTTCATAACATAAAAAGTGATGTTCTAGCCGTTTATAAATTTTTTCCTTAGAAAATTAATTCGTGATTTGGGAGAGAGGTATTTAAATGAGATCAACCACTGTATTCCTAATCAAATACAAAATGATAATTTATAGTTATATTAGATCAATAAAACAGGTTAACAAATCCTTTTTATCCATACATAGATTATTTGTTTATCCCCCTCATTATAAAATATATAAAATTTTAATAAATATCAGCGCTTGGATAATGATAGTGATGCCGGTAGACTGCAAAGCAGATATAAAAACGCCTACCGATAGCATTAATGATCAGCAAATAGTAATACTCAAAAAAAATAAAAAATTGCGACATATTCCTATTCCTGACTTATCAGCAACCAAAAAAGGATCTCCAAAAAGTGATCCAAATAAAACAAGCGATCATATTGATAGATTAAAAGAAAAATTGCTCGCTGATAAAAATAATTCTTATGATAATCATTTAAATACCCAAATTCCTTTGCCAAATAATTTGCAAGCTAATAGCCAAATAGAAGAAAAATTTAAGCAAAATATCTCTGCTATAAAAAAAGATCAGAAAAAAAATATAAATAATTTAGGAAACACAGATCTAAAAACTAAAAAAAATCAAAACAAACACATTCACAATATATATTCTATAAGCGACAATAAACAAAAAAAACCTAGCAAATATTTTTGGCCTGTTACAGGAGATACAATTAATTTTACAAAAAATAATGATGGAATTGATATTGTCGTCCCTCCTCATACCCCAATAAAAGCAGCAGCAGATGGTATGGTTATTTATGTAGGCGACGATCTTGTAGAATTAGGCAATATAATATTAATCCGCCATGACAGCTCAACAGTAACTGTCTACAGCCATATTGACAAAATTTATGTGCATAAGGGGAAAAAAGTATCTCGCGGATACACGATTGGACGTTCGGGCACAAGTGGCAAAACAAAACAATCTACAATACATTTTGAATTTCGAAAAAATACGATAGCAATGGATCCTATAAAATTCCTTGAAGAGGGAGATTCTACATAAAAAAAGAAGGCCTATAATATAGTCATTATCAAATATTGGATTATATTCATAACCATAGGAACTTATGTTGATAAAATGAAAAAACTCATTTTCAAATAATATTTGACTTCACTTTATACCAAGTAATCTATCTAAATATCAAAAACATTCCTCCATATAACAATATGGAAGATCATTAAAAACGGGATAAAACATTAAAATTATGATCTATTACCTATCCTATATTCTTCTTTTATCCATATTAATAAGAACAAGTCTTGCATATTTACTTTTTCCGAGATAGGATAAGGATGTTTTTCTGGGAGAATTGGGGCTTTTTTTTGATTTTTATAGAGCTGTTTTATGAATTTTACTGATCTTGGTCTAAGCCCTAAAGTTGTTTGTGCTGTTTCAGATGCAGGATACGTTGAGCCTACTCCTATACAAATTAGAACTATACCTTTAGTTCTTCAAAGACATGATGTGTGCGGTATAGCACAAACAGGCACAGGGAAAACAGCATCCTTCGTATTGCCCATGTTGACTATTCTTGAAAAAGGTAGAGCTCGCGCTCGTATGCCTCGTACTTTAATATTAGAACCTACAAGAGAACTTGCGGCACAAGTTGCAGATAATTTTGAAAAGTATGGGAAGAATTATAATTTAAATGTTGCTCTGCTCATCGGAGGAATTCCATTCGAGGCGCAAAACAAAAAGTTAGAAAGAGGTGCAGATGTCCTAATATGCACTCCTGGCAGAATACTAGATCATTTTAGTCGAGGAAAATTGTTGATGAACAATATTGAAATCCTCGTAATTGATGAAGCCGATAGAATGCTTGATATGGGATTTATCCCCTATATTCAAAATATTACTAATCTAGTACCATTTACACGTCAAACACTTTTGTTTTCCGCCACCATGACATCCGAACTTCAAAAAGTATCTGAAAAATTTTTACAAAACCCTAAACACGTTGAAGTGAATACACCTTATTCAACCGCCGAAACTATAGAACACTACTTTGTTGCCACATATGCACAATATTCAAAAAAATGCGCTCTCTTGCAGCAATTATTGAAATCGCAGGATTCAATGAAAAATGCTATTGTTTTTTGTAATCAAAAAAAGGATGTTGCAAATCTTTATCGCTCATTAGAAAAACAAGGATTTTCAGTTTGTGCTATTCATGGAAACATGGATCAGAGATCTCGTATGAAAATATTATACGATTTTAAAGAAGGAGATATCCAGATAATGGTCGCCTCCGATCTAGCGGCTCGTGGATTAGATATCCCTGATGTTGGGCATGTATTTAACTTCGATGTTCCTAATCGCGCCGAAAACTATATTCACAGAATTGGACGCACAGGACGTGCAGGACGTAGTGGAAAAGCTTTTACACTCGTCACAAAAGAGGATGATAAATATATTAATGATATTGAAAATCTTATAGACAAAAAAGTCGATTGGCTCAATGGAGACCTCTCTGATTTAGCTCATCCTCTAAAAAATATAAATGAATCACAAAAAAATAAAATTACTAAAAATAAAAATAGCAAAAAGAAGTCCGTCGCTTTTGATAATAAGAAAAAAATATACACCTCTCAGAAAGCACAGGCTCCATCAAAAACACCCGAAACGGTATCTGAATTACAGCCGGACATCAAGGATAATGATGCGAATTGCATAGGATTCGGAGATAATATGCCTGCTTTCATGCTTACTAGACCTAAAGAAAATTAAAAAATATAATTGACAGAACAAATATCATCCTTTTGAACAGCTATACTTTGAAAAATATTTGCTGATACTTTTATACCTATAATGATTGTGAAATTATTTTTCATTTATTACTGTAAAGCTAAGGATCATGATGATTGTCCCAGAAAATAGCGATCTTTATCAAGAAAATAAATCCTTAGGATGCCTATACACCCCAGAAGAATTAGAGCGTATTTTTTATCTTTTTTCCTTAAAATGGCCTTTTCCTAAAGGAGAATTATATTATGTCAATCACTATACACTAATTATAGCAGTTTTGTTATCAGCGCAATCTACAGATATTAATGTCAATAAAGCAACAAAATATCTATTTGAAATAGCTGATACACCTCAAAAAATGCTTGCAATAGGAGAACAAAAACTCCAAAACTACATAAAAACTATTGGGATATATCGAATAAAAGCGCAAAATATCATCTCTTTGTCGCATATATTACTTAATGAATTCGACAATAAAATACCACAAACAAGAGAAGGGTTAATGCGATTTCCTGGAATAGGACGAAAAGGCGCTAATGTTATTTTATCCATGGCCTTTGGAAGGCCTACTATCGGCGTAGACACTCATATATTCCGCATTTCCAATAGGATTGGATTAGCTCCTGGGAAAACCCCTAATAAAGTCGAACAATCTTTATTGCGTATTATCCCCCAAAAACATCAATACAATGCTCACTATTGGCTTGTCCTGCACGGACGATACGTTTGCAAAGCTCGTAAACCACAATGCCAATCATGCGTGATCTCCAATATTTGCAAACGAACGCCCAAATAATCTGTAAAAAAAAAATTTTCCGATTTAATGATGCATTGTATCTAGAGTGGGCTGTAAAATGTTGTCAAAATGGCTTTCATTGTTCCCAAAAAATTCATTTTGCAATTCTTCTGACAAACCAATATTAGATGGAATACTGGATAAAATACGACCCTCTGCAAATCCATAGTCAATATAATGTCGCGTTGCAGCATCCCTATCAGAACCAAAAGATTTACGCAAATCATCATAATTATCAAGATATAAATATGGTTCAAAGGTAATATTTCTGCCTTCCAATAAACCAAAATTAGTAAAATGATCCTTACCAACCTGAACAAGATCTGCTGTGTGAGCATAAGCCTTTATCAAATCTTCATGTGATGCAATATATTCTAATGACTTGAATGCATCAGGACTACGACCCTCTTCAAATCCAGAGTTAATATAATGTCGCGTTGCAGCAACTTTATCAGAACCAAAAGACTTACGCAAATCATCATAACTGCCAAGATACAAATATGGTTCAAAGGTAATATTTCTGCCTTCCAATAAACCAAAATTAGTAAAATGATCCTTACCAGCCTGAACAAGATCTGCTGTGTGAGCACAATCCTTTATCAAATCTTCATGTGATGCAATATATTCTAATGACTTGAATGCATCAGGACTACGCCCCTCTTCAAATCCATAATCAATATAATGTCGCGCTGCAGCATCCCTATCAGAACCAAAAGACTTACGCAAATCATCATAACTGCCAAGATACAAATATGGTTCAAAGGTAATATTTCTGCCTTCTAATAAACCATAATCATAAAAATGTTTTATTGATCCCTCAACATTGCTTCCTATAGTTTTTATAAGATCATTATACGAGGCGGTATATTCTAAAATAGATTTCTTTTGTACATTAAGTAAATCAATTTTCTGATCAGAAAAATGCAACGCCTCAACACCTAAAAGCAAATCTCTTTTATGATTATCTGTATCATAAACAATTGTTTCATTTTCAAAACGGTAAATTTTATGGTCATCAATTGATGAATTATAAATAACTGTATCCAACCCTTGAGCACCATTGAAATAGTCATTTCCAGTAGATTCATAAAGAATATTATCGGCACTATTACCAATAACAGCATCATTACTATTACTGCCAACAACTGATTCTATAACAGTATCCCGTGCGATCGTCACATTTTTCTTGTATCCACCAATACTAGACCAAGCTTCCTCATTGAGATCAATATAATTATTATCAACGCGGCCAATTAGACTCAGATCTAATAAATCATGACCACCCGAATCATAAATTGTTTGAATGAAAGGATAATACTTTTGTTTAACCTCAATGACGTAAACGTCATTTTTTATATATTGTGCAGGCGCACCATATATTTTCTGCACAGCGACAATATCAGCAACCATTGGCGTAGCACAATAACCAAAAGAAGCATCTGTCGTAGTATTATGAAGTTGACTATAATAGGACATAATGGTGGTCAAAAAGGAATCATTCGCACAATCATTATCAATGCCATATATTGGATTACCACCGTTGTATGGACCAGCATGAGACAGCCCTAATGCGTGTCCAATTTCATGAAGAGCATTATGAGATAAAATAGTCCCTTTCCCCGAGTCATATATCTCGACATCTTTTTGATCAAGATTAATTTCCATATAATTTCTATGATCATATCGAGGATTACAAATATATCCATCACTGGAACTGATGAATTTAATATCAGGATTAATAGTAGTTTCTTCAAAAGAAATATCGACAACCTTAGACCATGTATCTAGCGCCCAAAGAACAACATCTCGTGCATTAGAATTTAATTGGCTTATATCAAAAGACAAATGATTCACATTAGGTTTACTATGTGTAAAATAATTAGCCCAATATTTATCACGCAATAAATGATCCGCCAACTCTTCAGTTGTATAAGTAGATTTTATATCATTCATATTTATATCTCTAGTAATTGTAAATATTTAAAATAAAAAAATTAATTTATATTTGTTATAATAGTAGTAATTATATATATACATATATAATAATAATAGTAATTATGTTTACATTAAAATTATTAATATCATAAATTAAAAATTATAAAATATATACTACCATATAAAGGTAACTATACAATAAATAGTGCTCATATTTTACAATACAAATACGATTTAGTAAATAGTTTAATGTGTATAAATATGCAATAACAAGGATTTTCTATGTACTATTTAAAATATTTATTTGATTTTATAAAAATATACTATAAATTTTTTTTTATAACTATATTCCCTAGTTTTTTTATAAATATTCTTTATTTAACAAATCCACTATACATGATGCATGTTTACGATAGCATTATCAGCATCCGAAGCAAAACCAATCTGGTTGCGTTAAGCACAATAGCAATTTTTCTTTATGCACTATTCTTTTGTTTTGACTTAATCCGCGCAAGATTACTCATAGAATCCTCCAATTCAATAGAACGTTTTTTTCAACCATATATCATAACCGTTACCAAAAAATATGATGTAGATGATGCGCATTTTCTTTCCATCGCCTCTTCTATTGATAAACTCAAACAATTTATCAAATCACCAGTTTTACCTGCTTTTCTTGACACCCTATTCAGCCCAATTTTTATTATATTAAGTTGTTGCATTCATCCAATATTAGGATCTTGGGCTCTCATAAGCGGGATATTAATCCTAACGATAACTTTTCTATTTCAAACAAAAAATGAAAAATTGGAACACCAATCTATCACAAGCAGACAAGATGAAATACATTTTGGAAACGCAATACTGCATAATCCAGGGTATATGTATACGTCTTCTACACGTGATTTTATATTAAAATATTGGAATAAAAAACGCTCTATTTCGCAAGACAATCTATTCCTTCTCGCAAAGAATCAATGTTTTGGAACATCTATCATAAAAACACTCCGCATGATTTTACAATCATCAATCCTAGGAATAGGCGCCTGGCTGGTTATCGATAAAAATTTATCAGCAGGCTCTATTATAGCGACCTCTATTATTGCTACTCGAGCAATCGCGCCCTTAGAACAAATAATAAATGCAAAAAAATATCTAAAAATTGGAATAGAATCTTTCAAACATCTCATAAGTTTGAATGATCTTACTACTACTATTATCAATGAATCTAGCCCAAAAGATTCAATAAGCATGCAACTACCAAACAATACTATCACCGCAAATAACATCACACTCCGTGACAAAAAAACATCTCAAATTATTTGCAAAAATTTATCCTTTATTATCCCAGAAGGGAAAAATTGCGTTATCTATGGGCCGCCCGGATGTGGGAAAAGCGATCTCTTACTTTCCATGATCGGTTTAATTACCCTAGGGAACGGAATTATCTCATTCGGCGACAAAAAAACATCCCGAAAATTCATTGAAAATTATTTTACACAAATTGGCTATCTTTCACAAAATTGCACTTTATTCCCAATAAGTATTATAGAAAATATCACTTTATCTCACTATCATGAGGAAAATTCATTATCCATTGCTCAAAAAGCAACCAAAATTATAGGATGTCACGAAGATATTTTATCCCTTGAGAAAGGATATCTAACTACTTGTAGTGCTAATCAAATATCCTATAATCTTACACAAAAAATTTGTTTATCACGCATCATAGCGAATGATCCCGCGATTCTTTTGATGGATGAACCCCTTCATTACTTAGATAAAGTAGCAAAGAATATTTTTTATACACTACTTGAAAAGTTCAAAGAGAATAAAAAAACAATTGTTATGGTCTCACATGATCCAACAGTTATTAGCATGTCAGATTTTTTGCTAGTATTCCATCCTACACAAGGGTTTGTTTTTGGACCAACAAACAAAATCGCAAATTCACAATCCTGTCTCACCGTTAGATAAAAAATTAAAATAATGCATAATTTTATTTGGAAAAATTTTAAAAAAAATCAATTTACACTTCTCGAAAAAACTACTTTATTATTCTCTATTGGAATTATTGGACTAATTACATGGTCTATTATAATGCCTATAGAAATACATGTTTCTGCTTCTGGAGAAATTTTAAATGACGATGATGTTGTTGAAGTAAAATCTCCCTTTTCTGGTATCATAAAAAAATTTTCAGCAAAAGATGGATCCCATATACTACAAGGAGCACCTATCCTAACATTCGAGGATACTGAAACTACAGATCTCATTGATTTGAAAAAATCATTTATTGATGATTTACGATGCCGCATAGAGACAACAAAAACTGCATTGAGCTTTCTACACAATAAATACGACAATATTGAAAAATCTTTTGCAACACAAGATAACAAACTACTAGACTTTTTAGAGGATTATCCTTCCACTTGTTCTCAATTTTTTAATTATAGAATATCCAGCATATATAGATCATTAAAGCTGAAATTAACACGTATAAAAAACATTTATTTGAATTATCTTGATCTCAAAAATAAAGCTCCTCTATTACATGCGCTCTTATCATCTCATCATAAAGATTTAACAATGATGCAAGAGCTTCTTAAACATAATGTGATTAGCAAAAACGATTTCAATCAACAAGAAAGAATCGTTTATAAAAGCCAACTTGAATTCCAAGACAATACAAATGAACAGAAGAATATATTGCGTCATATCAATGAATTACATGATGAAGCAAATGTAGAGTTTGCTAATTATCTCACAGAAATATCACGTGACTTAGAACAAAATCAACGTACTTTCACAGATGAAATGTCAAAACTCACTATCCTTGAAAAAAAAATAAGCCAACAAACAATTGTATCTCCAATTACTGGAACGGTTGTATATAATCAAAGTTTTTCTTCCAGTAACTACGCACAACAATCACAACTCTTAATGAAGATAGTTCCCCATAGTAAACTTACCTACATCAGAGCAAAAGTCACTCCTCAACAAATGCAACATGTTAAACACGGTCATACCGCCATAATACGTTTTCCACATTATGATGATATTCAGGAAAAACAATTTAAGGCAATTATAGAAAAAATAAATCCCATCATCTCACAAAAAAACAGTGATCTACAAATACAAAACTATTATGAAGTCATTTTAAAAATTATCGACCCTACTTACTTCAATAGTAAAATAGAACTACGCAATGGATTCCCTGCTGAAGTTCTATTTACAGCAGAGCGTACTACTCTTGCACAAGAAATAATCCGCCCAATCACGAATAACTTGCCCAAAATATTTGAAAGGTGATCAAATTGAATAAAAAATTACCATTTTTTATTCTCAAGATAACACAACATAGATCGAACACTATTCTCAAAAATAATAATTTGTTAGAAAAATAAGGATTTAATTTACTCTAAACTATACGTATAAGCCATAAAAATTATAAAAAATGTTATTCAAGCTATAATATCCGTTATTAATAAGAAATTTTTATAGATTTTATAGATCAATATGTGTAAAAATTATTTTCCAGAATGTTTATAAACTTTAGTGCTATACAAATTTGAGAGAACACTATGAAGGAATCGATCCAACTTCATGGAGGTAATCGGCCTCCTCTATACAAGATTCTATATATTCAAGTAATTATTGCGATTTCTGCTGGCATAGCTCTTGGACATTTTGCGCCTCAAATAGGCGCGCAAATGCAGCCACTTAGCGATATTTTTATAAAAATCACACGAATGCTAATAACACCAGTGATATTCCTTACCGTTTCTACAGGAATAGCACGCATGAAAGATATGAAAGTAATTGGACGGATATTTTGGAAATCCATGCTCCTCTTTTTTATATTCTCAATGTTAGCATTAATCATCGGCTTAATCGTTGGGAATATAGCTAAACCTGGCGTCGGAATGAATGTTGACTTAAATTCGATAAGTACCGCCAGTATCGCTCATATACAACAAGCTGAAAAAAAGCATTTTATTAGTTTTATAAAGGAGATAATCCCCGAAACAGCTGTGAGCGCATTGACGTCTGGAAATATATTACAAACGTTGACCGTTGCCTTGCTCTTTGGAATTGCTCTATCACTTGTTGGTGAAAAGTCAAATACTGTTAAGAAATTTCTTGAAGAGATTAATTTTCCTGTCTTTAAGATGGTATCTATTGTTATGAAAATTGCGCCTTTAGGAGCATTTGGCGCCATGTCCTTTACTATAGGAAAGTATGGTCTCTCTTCAGTATATAACCTTATTTTTCTAGTATCATGCTTATATTTCACATCTGCTTTTTTTATTTTAGTAGTCTTAGGATTGTTGGCACGATTTTGCAATTTTTCCGTGATCAAATTAATAATGTTTTTAAAAGAAGAAATTCTTTTAGTTTTAAGCACATCTTCTTCAGAATCCGCCCTTCCAGGATTAATGAAAAAAATGGAAGATGCTGGTTGCCATCGTTCAATCGTAAGTATGGTTGTTCCTACAGGATATTCTTTTAATCTCGATGGCAGCAATATTTACTTAACATTAGCAATACTATTCATTGCACAGGCAACTAATGTTCCTATAAGCATACAAGATCAGTTGGGTATTCTCTTAATAGCAATGCTATCATCAAAAGGAGCAGCAGGAGTAACAGGATCTGCTTTTATAACTCTAGCCGCCACGATAACTTTAGTTCCATCCTTACCAATTACTGGAATAACATTGATATTAGGCGTTGACAGATTCATGTCAGAATGCCGATCGGTAACAAATTTTATCGGCAATGCAGTAATGACAGTTGTTATTAGCCGCTGGGAAAATAAATTAGACTTAAATTTATTCCGAAAATATCTAGGGAATAAATGATTTTTATGCTTGATCCGATGGTCTTCGATGATTAATAGGGTTACTTTAATCTAAAATTAATCTAATCCATATGCATGAGAGTTTTATATAACAAATTTTATATTCAATGGATAATGTTATATAGATCCATAAAATAACAATTAAATATTATGATATATGTGCCGGTATATTCTTCCATTAGATCACAATACACTATCAAAAATACAACATATAAAATACAGTGTTTTGTAATCCAACGGAATAAATTTACTTGATGAATTAAATACGAAATTATATCTAATCAACGTATATTACTAAATATTTATCAATATATCAATTAACTCTAACAAATTATACGGTATCCATAAATTGTATTCCATATATTCTTATAAAATATAAAATGAGTATTCCCTCTAAGATAAATCTATAATATCCTATAAATTATAGAGACCCTCTTCCATTCCGAACAATAAAAAAATTGAAGATGTTTCAAGAAAAAGGAATAATCTTTTACAACTAATATTTATCTAATACTTATGTATTTAAACTCATCAAAATTTTTATAATCTAATCATAGCAAATATATTATCATCTATCTCTTATATTAAAAAATAATATTTTATTTTGTAATCTTAATTACTCGTTTGAAAATAGCATTTAATATTTTATCACGAAAAATTTTATTGAGTGCCTCAGAATCATCAGGTTTAAAAAAATATCCTGGAGTTGCACATGAACTCAATAATGCAAAAGATTTTTCTCTTTCCTGTAAGCTAACTGAAAAAGCCAGTGTTATTATTATTACACCACGTTTTTTAATTTCATTACAACGTTGTATTATTGGTGCATGATTCCCCAACATATCAGCTCCATCTGTCAAAAATATTAAATACCTGTCCAAATTGTTACCTTGCAGAGAGTTCATTTGTTTGTCTGCCTCAAGAATTGCCTTATAAATATCGGTGGAACTACCTTTATCCGACATGTCATTGTGTCTTACAGCACTTTTAACATGCTCCATACTCGATTGAAAACCTGTATTAATATCAATCTTATCCGAAAAAAAAATTGCTGACATCCAGACTCTATCTCTAAAATTCTTCATTTTACGGATAGCACTCATCAATACCGCCATAGCATCACGAACAACATATTTTTTAATAATAAAGTAATCTTGTATATCGAAAAGTGCCTTTTTTTCAGCATAAGATGGATACAATTCTGGGGGATAAAAAAAATTGTATAAATACTGATTACACGAAAGGGCATGTTTATATATCTCTCCATTTATACTATCTACAACATTTCTACTATCTACAACAGCAATTCTCGAGTTATAGTCTTTAGGAGAAGGAAGTATGTTTGAATGTAACCTTTTAGAAAGACAATTCATATGATAGAATCCACCTATTTCATCATACTTCAAGTAATTATGATCCATAGAGCCAGATGAATCTATGACCCATTGGATGTATATATCATTTTCCATTACGCTTTCGTCTTGCAAGTTGACTTCCCCTTTAGAAATAGCATGCACTGGGTATGATTTTATATTCATCATCCCTAGAATAAAAATCAATGGATTTGGCTTTAAATCATAACTCGAAGCAAGAGAAATCGTATTAACAGAGTTATTACCATTAAGTGTCACCGACATTTTCCTGTTATTGATAAGTTGTTCACAATCTGCTTCTGCAAAAATATTTTTGATATTTTCTTTAAAATTAGCTAACAAATTTTCTTTTAATTTGTACTCTGATAATTTAAAACCATGTTTATCACGGGCCTTACTTACAGAATTTGCTAAAACCACTGAAGTAGACAAAATAGATGCTTCAATAACTTGTGTTAAAGAACTGCGATAATGCATCCAACGAGCTATATCAATGAAAATGCCTCCCAATAATAATAATCCCGGCAACATCAATGCCAGCATTACAGCAAAAGCTCCTAAACAAGAATTTTTTAGTCTTTGAAAATGAAAATTAAACTTTTTGTAAAAAATCATACATTATCCCACAATATATTTTTTGAACTATATAATTTATAAAAAATATTTTCTGGACTATAATCTATGTGACATAAATATGATAGAGGGGGATTAAACTTATGATGAATAAATAAAAAACAACATTGTGAAATTATAAATATAAATCAAGCAATATAGCTGATTGCCCCTAATAATGGGTAATTTTTAAATATCGATAAAAAAATAACAACAAACTGTAAAAATCCATTTTAATAACTGAAGCAAGACCATGGATATGATTTTATAGTGCATTTTTCTCCTTGCCCCATAATTTAACAGAAAATATTTTCTGTTAAATTATAGATGCAAAAAAGAATCTATCTCTTATATTGCGATCGAATGAATGAAAAATATTGTGAACAAGTGTCATATATGAAAATTTGAAATATTTTACTCGTATACAAGGAATAAAAAGAAAAATTATCTCACAATTTCATTTTTAGCAAACCAATAAGATATTTCTTCTAAAGCAGTTTGCAACGAATCCGAACCATGTATAGAATTTTCACCTATTGAAATACCATATTTATTACGAATAGTACCTTTCAATGCTTTTTTAGGATCAGTATCTCCCATAACCTCACGGTTTTTGAAAACAGCTTTTTCCCCCTCAAGAACTTGCAAAAAAACCGGCCCCGAAGCCATTGTTTGCACTAATTCAGGAAAAAAATTGCGATCTTTGTGAACCATATAAAAACATTCCGCTTGTTTTTCACTCATCCAAGTAAATTTAGCTGCTACTATACGTAACCCAATATCTTCTAAATCTCTAATAATAGAGCCTATCAAATTACGCTTTACAGCATCAGGTTTGATCATTGAAAAAGTTTTTTCTATAGCCATATCAATCCTATTTTAAATATACATATAAATATTCTACTGATCACTAATTTTGATATTACACTAATTGCAAAATCTATTCCCAATATGGTGAAAATATCTTTAATATTGTGATAAATTTACTACATTAAAGCTTTTATATCCATACATGATCTTCTTATAAGAGCTGAATTACAAAGCATCCAGTGAATACCCTCTATTTTTAAGATTACGCCAATTTTCACGCCCCCATTCAAGGCTTTCTTGATCATCAGTATTTATAATAAAAACCAATTTCTTATAAAGGTCCACATCCCTCATTTGAAAAGACGCTCTATCAACAAAAAATCGTATAGAAGACGAATTAGCATTCAAAGAACTTATCGTCAACAAAACTGGTTGAAAAGATGAAAAAACCTCTTCATCCCCTACATCAACACCATGAGGGAGAAAACTATCCGCTTTCCACACCCATAAGTACTCATTGAATGCATCACGCATCCTTTCAGATCCAAATTGGATAGAAATTCGTTGACCATTTTCATATTCTCCTTGTAACAAAAATGATAAATCATCCTGCCAATCATTTTTGAATCGATAGAAAAGAAACGCACTCATTTCTCATAAAAAGATCTTACAAATTCGTCTAACAAACGTACTCCAAATCCCGATGCCCAAGATGGATTAATTTCTTTAAAATGATTGCCTGTAGCTGTTCCAGCAATATCTATATGCGCCCACAAAGTATCATTCACAAACTTCTCCAAGAACTGAGCAGCCACAATAGAGCCAGCACCCCGACCACCAATATTTTTCATATCAGCAAACTTACTTTCGATAAGTTTATTGTATTCCTCACTCATAGGCATACGCCATAGGAGCTCTCCCGTAGACAATCCAGAAGAAAGTAACTGTTCAGATAACGTATCATTATTTGCAAATAATCCAGCATAAATATTCCCCAAAGAAACGACCATTGCACCAGTCAACGTCGCCAAATCAACCATCAAACAAGGATTATAATGGGTATGACAATACCACAGTGCATCCGCAAGAATCAGCCTTCCTTCTGCATCCGTATTAATTACCTCAATAGTTTGACCAGACATTGATCGTACTATATCACCAGGACGCTGTGCAGAAGCATCTGGCATATTCTCAACTAAAGCTAAAATACCAATGGCATTAACCTTTGCTTTGCGCCCTGCTAAAACGCATAACAATCCAGTAACAGCTGCAGCACCAGCCAAATCACCTTTCATGTCTTCCATACCATTAGAAGGCTTAATAGAAATTCCCCCACTATCAAAAACAACACCTTTTCCCACAAAAGCAAGAGGTTTTTGCCCTGAATCTCCACCTTTCCACTTCATTACTACTAAATATGGAGGACGAGAAGATCCTTGAGATACAGCAAGAAGAGCTTGCATTCCCAAATTCTGCATAGAACTCTTATCAAGGATTTCTACTTCAACTCCAAGATCTTCAAGTTTTCTCACTTGTTCACAAAATTCATCCGTACCCAAAACATTTGCTGGTTCATTGACAATATTTCGAGCTAAATTAACCCCTTTAACAACAGATTTAACATCTTCTATAACTTTACTAAATTGCTCAAATTCTTGTGTAACAATCGTAACTGAGATATCCCCCTCACTAGATAGCATAGAAGAACCATCTGTCTTTTTTGTTTTATATCGATCAAAAGTATAACTTTTCAACATAAAACCAATAATAAAATCTCTGATTTCTGCTTTTGTTATAGAATATTCAGGAATATCAACAAAGATTTCAATGTTTTTGTCTTCTTCTACATAAGATGCTGCATATCCACCTGCTTTTAACCAAGAACAAACTCCCTTTCTAGGATCACCAATACCAACAACAACTAAACGATCCCACACACAATCCACGGGAACTAAAATATTTAAATGTGATTTAGATTCACCTGTAAATTTTTTTATAGATGCCGCACGCATTATAGAACTAGAAGAACCGATAAAAGAAAGACCTGAGATCTCGGAAAAACTTGTTTTCAAAAGAATCGCCAGCCCACCTTTTTTAATAGAAGGACTCTTTGCAAATGAAAAATTCATATCCATAATTGTGTTCTTACCTTTTTATATGACTTTCTACTACCCTATGAACACTTCCATTAATAAAATATAAAAATATAGATGACAACTACATTTATATGCGATAGAAGTGACACCTTACTATTTAGTATAATGTTCAGAAAAAATATGTAGTTTAAAAAATACAGTCTATCTTTTTTATCATTCCCAGAAACCATCTTTCAAGATTATAAATCTTTATCCATGAAAATATTTGAAATTTACATATTGCGTCAGATAAGTCGATCATTTTTCATAGCATGCTCATTTGTCATTTTTATCGCATGGACAATACAAGTTTTACGACAGATCAACCTTATATCGTATGATACTGAAAGTTTAACTGTTTTATTTAAAATATCCTATAATATTATCCCAACAATTTTCCCAATGGTTATTCCTTTTTGTTTCGCAATGGAAAGCACTAATATTCTGACTTCCATGAATAAAAATGCAGAACTTCTTATTGTTGATAATACAGGAACATCGCGCATTACACTTATAAAACCTGTTTTACTCTTAGCTACCCTCTTGAGTGTATTTTTATTCATATCAGAAAACAGCCTAGAACCCAAATGTCGCGCTATAATCAAACAAATAAGCGCAAGAGCGCAATT
The DNA here is from genome assembly GCF_001021085.1 of Candidatus Liberibacter africanus PTSAPSY. NCBI lineage: Bacteria > Pseudomonadati > Pseudomonadota > Alphaproteobacteria > Hyphomicrobiales > Rhizobiaceae > Liberibacter > Candidatus Liberibacter africanus. The sequence continues at coordinate 339,966 of NZ_CP004021.1, forward strand.
AACCCTTTTATTTAGCGCTTTAGAAGAAAACTCATTTTTCGAAATTAGTGACCAATTATATGTAGAAATTTCAAAATATAATCGCAATAATACCTTACAAGGAATTTTTGTGGTGGACGCACGTAATACTCAAATGCACAACATATACTATGCATTAAACGGATTCTTAGATTTAGATAAAAAATCTATAATCCTACAAGACGGTGAAACACATCGTAAATCACCTTTATCCAATGAAATATCAATTATAAAATTTAAATCTTATACTTTGGCGATGCAATCTCCCAATTCCACACAAACCATTGCACTCAAAGCACCAGAGCACAATCTATCCTTCCTTTTAAATCCAGACCCCAATAATCCTAGCTATCAAACAGGACTTATAGGAACATATCGTGCAGAACTTCATAAACGATTGACGCAATGGTTATTCCCTATAATATTTGGGCTCATTTCCATAATCGCAGCTGATAAAAGAGGATCTATGCGTCAACGATCAAAAATACACCCTATATTTATATCATTATCTATGTCTTTTGGATTTTTCGGAGGATTTTCTTATATCATAAATGGTATTGAGAAAAATCCTGGGTACATTCCATTGTTATATCTATTCCTTTTTTGTACATCCAGTACATTTATCTTTATGATTCAGAATAAATATACAAAAATATAGCAAGATAATTCATTATATTACTGCAATATTGGAGATTTTATGCCAGGGATTTTATGGAAGTATTTTTTTAAATATTATTTGAAGAATACTTTATACTTTTTATTAGCAATCACCGTATTAATTTTCGTTATTGACCTCAACGAAATACAAACGCGAATGGGTGGACTTCCTAAGTATGAAACATCTTGGGGGATCATACTAGTCTTCACGCGCGTACCGTTAATAATCCAACAAGTCATTCCATTCATAATCTTGGTTGCTAATATAGTTGTTTTTTTTAGACTCAATAAAACCAATGAATTAATTGTCTCGCGTGCCATAGGAATTTCCATATGGCAATTGCTTGCCCCTTTTGCCACTGGATCATTTTTGATAGGAATATTTATAATATTATTTGTCAATCCAATTTCTATTACAGGAGAAAAAATAGGGAATAATATTATAGAACAATGGCAAAATAATGATAATAAAAAATCAAAAATAATCCCTTGGGCTCATCTGAAAAATCCCCAACAAGAAATTTTTGTAGGAGCAAAAAAAATAATTCCAGGGAAAAATATATTGAAGGATGTCTCCATCATTACTGTTGATAAAAAAAGCAAAATCATTCACCGACAAGATGCTCATCATGCTATTATAAATAATAATGAAATTTACCTTAAAGACGTTTTTGAATATCAGTATGATACCGCTCCAATTTTTAGAGAATCAATGGTCCTAAACATCCCTATTAAAATTAATGGTTTTCAAAAAATATCAGAACAATTTTTACCTTATTCTTTCTATGATATCGTCAAAAAGATTATTTTTTATAATGAATCTAATGTTTTTCTTAATCATCGTTTGGAAACTCAATTCTATTTTCTCATCTCTATACCATTTATGCTTGTGGCTATGACATTGATCGCAGCTTCTGTGTCTTTAGATTTTAACAGATCTAATCAGCCTCGCATTATCATCGCATATGGAATATTTGCTGGAGTTATGCTTTATACTATTATAACACTTATGAAATCACTTGGGAAAAATGGCACTCTCCTTCCCTATGCTGCAGCATTAATTCCAATTGTTTCCACGGTATCCCTTAGCATATTAATTCTTCTGAAAAAAGAGGATGGTTAAAGTTGCGATATAATTACAAACACTGGCTTAGTATAATAGCCTTCCTAATGTTTAGTCTCATTCTCACAAATATCGAAGGAGAAATTCCCGCAGATACAAAGGTAATCCCAAATGATATTCCTCAAAACAATGGCAAAAAAACCATTAGTAATGCAGAAATAACAGTATCTTCCGACGATATGTTTTTTGATTCAACAAACAAGACTACAACTGCTATTGGAAAAGTAAAAATAAAATACAATGGTTATTATCTTACCGCCCAAAAAGTAATATTGGATCAAAAAAAACATAGAATTATTGCTAGTGGCAATATTACACTTATTGATCCTAATAAACATCTCATATATGCAGAATATATGGATATAACTGATGATTTTACAAACGGCATCATTAAAAATATCACTATAAATCTCCCTAATAAAAGTTATTTGACCGCTTCAAGCGCTGAAATGATTGACGGTAAAAGAACTGTTTTTGATCAAGGAACATATACTGCTTGTGCTAGTTGTTCTCAGGGGGAAAAACCTCTTTTTTGGATGGTAAAATCTAAAAGAATTGTGCTTAATAGGGAAGCACATACTATTCGCCTAGAGAAAACACATTTAGAGATTTTCGAAAATTCTGTAATCTATCTTCCAATTATCGAAATCCCAGATGAAACCGTGAAACGAAAAACAGGATTCCTAACACCAATATTTCATTCTGGAACAGATCAAAAATTTGGATTTGGTATACCTTACTATGTAGTGATATCTGATAGCGCAGATGCAACATTCACTTTTTCTCCTTATCCTACAAAAGGTTTTTTAAGTGAGATTGAACTGCGCAAATACTTTTATGATGGCACACATATATTAAATGCTGCTCACATGTATAATATATTTAATATTAGTAAATATCCTTTAGCAACACGTCACCAAGCAATAGTTTCATCCATGGCAAAATTCCAAATAAACCCCACATGGAATTTTGGATGGACACTAACAGCACAAACCCCTGGCCTGCATTATTACAACTATTATTCAGAACCCCTTTCCATAAGAACAAGGATAAATGAGGTATATTTGCATGGGAATAAGAAAAGACATGATGTTGATCTACGAGCATTACACTATTACATCCAGGAGCCATTATCTTGGCACGAAAAACAATTCCCACAAGCTAATATTTATCCTTCCATAAACTATAACTATGTTAATGCTCAATATCCTCAGCGCCAAAAAATATCTATTACTGGTAATTTGACCGCAATATCTCGTGCAAAAACAACAACAAGTAGTATCAATGCAAACGATTATTATCCAGAGATATGGGTCCCTTCCGGTTCAAATAAACGATTAAGTCTAGAAGCAGACTGGAGAAGAGCTTTTATAGGACCTTTAGGAACAATTTTTACCCCTATTGCAAATGTGAAAGGAGATCTACACTACCTTTCTTTTGAGAGAGATCATGTGAATCATACGCTAAGAAACAATCCAAATTTTACTGCACGCAAAATGCTAACTGCAGGGTTAGATGTAAGGTATCCAATTGTAGCTACCACTCAAAAATCACGCCATGTTTTAGAGGGAATAGGACAAATATACGCATCCACAGATGAACAATATATCACCAAAATACCTAATGAAGATTCTCAAAGCCTTGTACTTAATTCGGCATCCCTTTTTACACAAAATAGATTTTCTGGCTTTGATCGCACAGAAGGCGGAAGTCGCTCTAACTTAGGAATTCGCTACACAGGAAATTTTAATAATCTATTTACAATTAATGGAGTATTCGGGCAATCGATTCACATGCTTGGAACAAATTCTTTTTCTGTTCCTGACTCCATAGGTATAGGGGAAAACTCAGGACTTGAGGATAAATTTTCTGATTACGTTGGAGCAATAAGTATATCTTTCCCTCACAACATCATGCTTTCTACTCAAAATTTGATTAATAGCAAACATTGGTCTATACGCCGTACAGATACGAATATTAACTATACTATGAATTCATTCCAATCGAATTTCAGCTATACACATATTCCTAAATATCCTGTATATCATTACGATATTACGAGTGATATTATTCAATCCAATGTAAAATTCAAAATAAACGATTCTTTTTCTGCGAATGGATCATTAAGATGGAATATACATAATCGTGAAACAATACCGTCTCATTCAATTGGATTAACATATCAAAATGATTGCGCTACTTTCAAAATTTCTTATACCAATCTACCGTCAGCAAACAAGAGTGATTATAAAATTACAGCGGAATTATCACTCCGAACTATTGGAGAAATCAGCACATCTTCTTCATTATTTGACGGATCTGGAGGATACGTATAATCTATAAGTATGCGTTAAAAAGTATGCGTTAAAATTGCAATATATGCATTCAATACAAGGTATCTTAAATGATCTTCAATTTTTTTAGTTCATTGAACACTTTCATCAAAATGTTCATAACATATTTTATGTTTATCGTATGTGTTATTTCTATTACTTCATCTCAATCTTGGGCAATATCTAGTCAAATACAAATTACAGTGAATGGAGAAGCAATAACTGATGGTGATATCGCAAGACGCATAGCTCTTTTAAAACTTGAAGAAATCAACGGAGAATTGGGAAAAAGAGCAGAACAAGAACTTATAATGGAAACTTTAAAGAGTCAGGAAATAGCAAAATATGGAATGATACTAAACGAAGATACTATTAACTATTTTTTTGCACAACATGCTAGAAATAATGGAATGTCCGAAAAGGATTTTATCTCTCTTTTAAATGAAAAAGGCGTTGGTGAAAATCACTTCAAGAAGTATCTTGCGATCCAATTAACATGGGGTGATTTTATCAAGAGAGACTTTATGTTTAAACATCAAAATATTGAAAGAGAAATGCCACCTAATATACAAAAAATGAAAAATAATACCCGTGTTCACGAATATCTTATAAGGATAATGATTTTTTCAATACCTGATGACAAAATAAAAAATGAAGACTTCATTAATAAAAGAATGGATGAAGCACAAGAATCACGATTCAAATTTCCAAAAGATTGTAATAATATTGAAAATTTTGCTTCTAAGATACACGATGTATCGGTTAGCAAACCCCAATATATTGTAGAATACGATTTAAATCCTCGATTACAAGAGCTTTTAAAAAAGGAAGAGAATAATACAACTGATCCCTATGTGACAGAAAGAGGTGTAGAATACATAGCTATTTGCAGCAAAAAAGATTTAAATGGCGAAATTGCTTTGCAAGAATATTTTAAGAATCATAATATCCCTACAAAAATGGAAAAACACTCAGAAGAATACATGGAAAAATTACGTTCAAATGCAAATATCCATTACTACTAATAGGTTAAATATATTTTATGGATGAATATTTTTCCCCTTTACCGTTGATTCTTACTCAAGGAGATCCGGCAGGCATCGGTCCCGATATATCACTAAAAGCATGGAAAGATCGTAAGACAAAATCAATCCCTCCCTTTATTTATGTTGGAGATCCGGATGTCCTTAATATGCGCGCTAAACAACTTAACCTTGATATTCCTTTGTATGAAACAGATTGCAAAAATGCAGTTTCAGTTTTTAAAAAAGCATTGCCATTTATAAGTTGCCCATGTGGAGTGAAAGTTGTTGCGGGAAAACCAAATCCTCAAACAGCATCTAGTACCATTTCCAGTATTGAAAAAGGTGTATTCCTTACTCTGTCCGGCCAGGCACTCGCAATAGTTACCAATCCGATTTCAAAGTTTTTGCTATACCAAGAAAACTTCAAATTCCCTGGACACACAGAATTTTTAGCTGAATTAGCAAAAAAAAATACAGGCATTACTTTTAATCCAGTAATGATGTTATGTGGACCACAATTACGCACTGTACCAGTAACAATCCACATACCGATTACAGAAATTCATCATACACTCTCAACAAAAAAAATTATAGAAACATCTAATACCGTACATAATTCTCTGAAAAAATATTTCGGCATAAACCATCCTCGTATTGCCATATCAGGTCTTAACCCACACGCAGGAGAAAATGCAACTATTGGTCTAGAAGAAAAAAACATCATTGCTCCAGCCATTTTACATTTAAAAAATGATAATAAAGATGTTGTCGGCCCTCTTCCCGCTGACAGTATGTTTCATGATAGTGCACGCAAATGCTATGATGTCGCTATTTGTATGTATCATGATCAAGCGCTTATTCCGATAAAAACTCTTAACTTTAATCAAACAGTCAACATCACACTGGGTTTGCCCTTCATACGTACCTCTCCTGATCATGGCACAGCCTTTGATATTGCAGGAAGTTCTCTTACTCAAGAAGAAAGTCTTGTTTTTTCCCTTAAAATAGCCGCACAACTCGGATATCAAAAGAATTTATGCAATGCCCCTAAAAAATAAACCTTACTCTTTAAAAAACATTCTTTTCCATCATGCAATTGTTCCACATAAAAAAATGGGACAAAATTTTCTTTTTGATCTTAATATTCTAAAAAAAATTGCAGAAATATCAGGTCCATTACATGGAATAACTGTCATCGAAATTGGAGCAGGACCAGGCAACTTAACCCAAACTCTTTTAACATTAGGAGCAGAAAAAGTTATCGTTTTAGAAAAAGATCCACAGTTTTTCCCAATTTTAAAAAATCTCTCTTTGCAATATCTTAATCGATTGGAAATCATACAAGATGATGCATTAAAAGTAGATTTCAAACAATTTTCAAACATATCCTCCCCTACACGCATAATCGCAAATCTTCCATATAATATTGGAACACGATTATTATTTAACTGGATTACTGCAGATACTTGGCCTCCTTTTTGGGAATCATTAACTCTTCTTTTTCAAAAAGAAGTAGGGAAACGCATCACAGCCTCTCAAAACACTCCTCATTACGGAAGACTAAGCGTTCTGAGCAACTGGAGAACAAAAACCAAAATGGTATTTGATATTCCACCTCATGTGTTTTTCCCTCCTCCTAAAATAACTTCGACAGTTGTTCATTTTACTCCTCGTTTAAATCCTATCCCCTGTTGTTTAGAATCTCTCAAAAAAGTCACGCAAGAATCTTTCGGGAAAAGACGCAAAATGCTAAAACAAAGTTTGAAAACATTAGGAGGAGAAAATTTATTGCGCCAAGCAAATATAGAGCCTAGCCTCAGAGCAGAAAATATTTCAGTAGAAGATTTTTGCCGTATCACAAATATATTTGCTCAAAATAAAAATACTCAATGATAAAAAGTTGTTATACTTATTTAATTTTATAGTATGACTATAAAAATCATATAATCTAACATGTTACATCTAAAGTACTAAACGCCATGAAGATTAGAAAACTTTCTGATAAGATCATTAATCAGATCTCAGCCGGTGAAATCATTGAAAGGCCAGCCATTGCCATCAAGGAGTTAATAGAAAATTCTCTTGATGCAGAGTCAAAATGCATTGAAACAGTAATTGCAGGAGGAGGAAAATCTTTCTTTCAAATTACTGACAATGGTTTTGGCATAGTATCAGAAGAAATGCCAATGGCAGTAAAACGCCACTGTACATCGAAAATATTAGATGATTTTTCCAATATTCGCACCCTTGGTTTTAGAGGTGAAGCGCTACCTTCAATAGGGTCCGTATCTAATCTTACTTTAATGAGTCGACCTTATCACAATGATACTGGTGCACAAATAACCGTTTCTGGAGAAACAATATCGCCTGTTCGTCCGGTAGCCATGAATCCCGGAACTATTGTAGAAGTACGAGACCTTTTTTTTACAATCCCAGCAAGGTTAAATTTTTTAAAAAGCGAACAAATAGAAACTAACTTAATCACTGATGTGATCAAACGCATGGCTATTGCCTATCCTACAGTAAGATTCACATTCTCAACGATCAAAAGCAATCGTTGTAAAATAGATTTCAAATCTACCAATGGTGATTTTTCCAAGCGTATTTCTCAAGTTATTGGAGAAGATTTTATTAATAATGCAGTCGAAATTAACGAAAAATCGAATGAAATTAAGTTAAAAGGATATACAGGAATTCCTACTTTCAATAGAGGAAATACAAGTCAATTATATTTTTTTGTCAATGGTAGAATAATTCACGATAAATTTATTCTTTCGACTATTCGAATGGCTTACGCTGAAACTATACCATTAGGAAGATATCCTGTTGCTGTTCTTCTGTTGGAAATTGAACCAAGACAAATAGACGTCAACGTCCATCCTGCAAAGTATGATATTCGTTTTCGCAACCCTAAAATAGTGCGTAATTTGATTATTCAAAGCATTCAAAAAGCAATAAATAAAAAAGTAATATCTACTTCTTCCATTATATCTAACAAGATGATTGCTTCCTTTCATCAAAATAATTCAGAACAAATTCATCCGTATAAACATGAAGATTCATTGCATACCAATAATCAAGAAAAATTTTTCCTCCAAAACAAGGACATAGATATAAAATATTTAGTTCCGAAAGATAATATCACATATTTGTTGGACAATGATCCTGTTGAAGAAAATGATAAATCGCAATATCAACTTGGAATAGCATGTGCACAAATTCATCAAAACTATATTATTTCGCAAACCTCTGATGCATTAGTCATTGTAGATCAACATGCTGCACACGAACGAATTGTTTTTGAAAAAATGCGCAAAGATTTTTATAACGAAAACATTCCTTCACAAACATTATTAATTCCAGAAATAATAGATCTTCTTGAAGAAGAATGCACTCTCATCATAGAACATCATGAAAATCTACGCCGATTAGGAATCACAGTTGAACGTTTTGGCCCCAATGCTATTGTTGTCCGTGAAATTCCTGCAATTCTCTCTAAAAACAATATATTAAAACTCCTGCGAGATATTGTTGATGAAATTATAGACAATAATACAACACATAATGTAACAGATAAAATGGAAAAAATACTTGCAACTATAGCTTGTTATGGCTCTATCCGTTCAGGTAGAAAAATGCAATACACTGAAATGAATCAATTATTACGAGAAATGGAAAAAAGTACTAATAGCAGTCAATGCAATCATGGACGTCCTACTTTTATCAAATTACAATTATCTGATATAGAAAAATTATTCGGGCGTTGAAGGGAAATAATATTTACATATCAAGATCAAAAGAAGGTTGGCAATATGAATAATAAAGTTGATGAGAATGAAGCACTACTAAAATATAAAGATGGAACATTCGAAATTATACGCCCTGGAACATATGTCATATGCGCTGTCACAGGCAAACGTATTCCTCTAACAGAATTGTGTTATTGGAGTGTTGATAGACAAGTGCCTTATGCCAACGCAGAATCCTCTTTAAAAGCAGAGAAACTAGCGGGTATAATTCTTGATTAAAAACACGATTTTTTATTATTCTTATAAAAAGAGATAAAGGTCATTTCAATTAAATCCGCAATATTATTTGATTCTTCAAAAACAATATCGACTTCAACAACTATACTTTTGGATAAAAGTTCTTGAGCTATTCCAGGACGTTTATGTAAGCGCATCGCATCTTTCGCAGTTGTGACTAAAATAAGATTATCACGTTGAGCTTGATCAAGAATATGCGCTATCTTCTTACTTTTAATATGAGCATGATCTCCAAAAGAATAATGTTTTTCAACAAGTGCACCTAATTGTCTCATAGTAGTAAAAAATTTTTTTGTATCAGCAATACCAGAAAACGCAAGAACCTTCTTTCCAGAAAAGTCAAATTTCAAACGTGGTTCTAATTTAGCAAAATAAAAGGGCTTATTCTTAATACTAGAAACTACATTTTTTGTATTGCCAACATAAAGAATAGCATCAACATACGAAAGTTGTCTTGACAAAGGGACTCTCAAGGGGCCAGCTGGAAACACCAAGCCATTTCCCAATCCACGATGGCAATCCACTACTATCAAAGAAAAATCTGCGTGCAAACTAGCAGAATGGAAACCATCATCCATAATAATAATATCTACCCCTTCTTGGAGTAGCATTTGAACTCCTCTTTTCCGATCACTTGTAACAACAGTAACTGCTAATTGAGCGAGCAACAAAGGTTCATCCCCGACATCACAGGAATCATGTTTTTCCAAATCAACAAGAAGTGATGTTTTAGATTTTCTACCATATCCGCGTGATAAAAATCCCGGCTTGATATTTTTATCAATAACAGCTTTCGCAATAGCCAATGCGGTTGGAGTTTTCCCTGTTCCTCCCATCACAAAACCACCAATACAAAGAACAGGTATAGGAGCACGAAAGCGTTGACCATTTTTCATTAATATCGATGAAATAAACGAATAAATCAAAGATATAGGATATAACAATAACGAAAGAAAACCCCGTGGTTTCCACCAAAACAAAGGAGTTTTTATCATATACAATAGCCCATGAAACTAACCTTACGTAAATATCTTACAATCTATGTGAATTATGAAAGGAAAAATTCCTTGTACCTTTCACTTATCAAAAAATAGAAATCAAATACTTTCTTTTTTAAAAGAAGGTGCTTTGGAAAATAACTGATTTTGAAAAACCAAAGGATTAATATAGGGATCCAAAGAGTGTAACGTAATATCAAGAGGACCCTGCATTTTTTTAACCTCGTTCATAGCAGTATTAATCATTTTATACCGTAATTTTGATTGAGAAAGTAATGAGTATACTGTATTGGCTAATGTTTCAACTTCTTCTACCATACACACAGAACCAGAAGAAACCATTTTTAGATAAATATCGTGAAAATTTTCTACATTTGGACCAGATAAGACGGCACAACCAAGCATAATAGCTTCCAACGGATTCTGTCCTCCAGTAGCACAAAAAGAACGACCTATAAAGGCAATTTCAGTCATACGCAAATAAAGCCCCATCTCACCAATCGTATCTCCTAAAAAGATATCAACGTCTGCATCTAACGCATCTCCTCTGGAACGCCGCGCTACTTTAAACCCTTGAGCTACAAGTATTCGTTCTACCAAATCACAACGCTTCGGATGACGCGGTACGATAATAGTTAAAATATCTTTACGATATTTAATAAAATTATGAACATATACCGCAACATCTTCTTCACCTTTAAAAGTTGAAATTGCTGCCCAAGTACATCGCCCTTCAATTGCTCTTTTATACAAAGAAAGAGCTTCTTGATCATATGGTAAGGATTCAGCATCTATTTTCAAATTACCAGATACAACTAATTTTTGCACTCCTAACTCTTGATAGCGTTTAAAATCACATTCCGATTGAACCAAGACCAATGAAAATTGACGGAACAATTTTTTAGCAAAAGAACGAAAAAAACTCCAATTTTTAAAAGAACGAGAAGACATCCGTCCATTGACAATAATTTGTGGAATACACCGACGAGATAATTCAAAAACCGTCAATGGCCATATTTCTGATTCCGATAAAATCATACAATCTGGATTCCAATATTCTAAAAAACGTGAAAGAGAACACTGTATATCCAATGGAGCATACTGATAAATTGATTCTTTATCCAAATATTGTCGAGCTACTCTAGCAGAAGTAACTGTTCTCGTCGTTAACAAAACATTAATATTACGCTTTCTTATCTCTCGAATAAGTCTAACGAGTACTACCGTTTCTCCAACACTCGCGGCATGAAACCAAATAAGAGGTCCCATAGGACGTTCAACAGTTGGATAACCTAATTTTTCTACTAACCTTCTTTTTTTTTCCTTATTGATGAATAATCTGTAGAAAAATAGAAAAAGCATGAATATCATGCCACCCAAACGATATATTACTAAAAGTATATCACTTAAAACAACAGCCACTCAGATTATTCCTTTGCATGTCAAACGTTCTTGGATACTAAAAAATAAGAAATAATATCAAAATAGCACTTAAATATGCTCTATTCTTTTTCTACTTCACAATGTGGGAAACGAGTAATATCTACAACGAAATAGCGCATTAATGCGTTATCAACCGTTTGCTGAGATTTTTCTTTCCAAGCATCATACGCATTAGAATAATTGGGGAATATCCCAACGACATCTATCTCATGAGGATTGCGAATTTTTTTCTGTTTTATGTCTTCTAATTCTCCTCCAAATACCAAATATAAAACTTGTTCTTTCTGGATATTTTTAACCATAATTATTCCTTTCTACTCCTTATGATCTTTTTTTTGCTTTATAAAAACCCCTATAAAGTTGATAAATGCTGCCTGAAAGATGAAAAATGACATTTAGAAGAAGCAAATAATACTTTATGCAGTACTTGAGAACGGTTATATGTTAAAAAATTACCATCTGCATCAACTAATACACCGCCGGCACATTCAATTAACAAATCAGCGGCAGCAAGATCCCAATCATTGGCATTTCGATTCACAATAACAGCATCTATTTCTCCATTTGCAACCATTACTAAACGCAAACACAACGAAGAAATAGAACTTTTTCTCTTGAAATTAACATGAGATTCCAAGCCTTTTAACAAAAAATCAGCTGCCATAATCGTTAAACTATCTCCTGTTTTAGGAGAAGAAACAGATATTTTTTTGCCATTGAGAGTTGATTGCATACCAACAGAAACAAAGAACTCTTTTCCCAGAGCTGATGCATGTACTACACCGACTACAGGACGCCCACGATGTACAACTGCAACGCTAATACACCATTCTTTTTTTCCATCAATAAATGCCCTTGTTCCATCAATCGGATCAACTATAAAAATGGTTTCATAATTCAAGCGCTGTAGGTCATCATTCATTTCTTCCGACAACCATCCATACGAAGGACGCAACGGTCTTAAAAAAGATTCAAGATAATCATTAACAGCAATATCAGCATCACATACCGGAGAGGAGCCGTCTTTTTTCCAAACATTAGGAGAATGAAGAAAATACTTCATAGCTACCGCACTAGCTCCCTGAACAGCAGATCTGACTATATCAAGATCCTTTTTCCATTCATACATACAACCCATATCCATCAAACATAATTATTCCATACTAATAATAAATTTATTCCATCTAAAATACTATTTAATATTCATATTAATCGATAAAAATATCTCTAATTTTTAGCAACATCACGTAGGATTATAAGAAAAAAAATGGATCATTGTATCTCCATATATCCGCTTTTGGAGAAATTGAAACGCAGATCCAACCGATAGAAAAATTCCAACATTTTCCTCTATAATTACTAAAGAACCAGATTCTAACCATTTTTCTTTGTCTATTATATCAAGCGCTTGTTGCGCTAATCCTTGGCTATAAGGGGGATCTAAATACAATAACTGGAACGGTTTTAGATTTCTGATTTTTCCCAAATGCAGAACATCACGAAAAAAAATACCACAATTATTTTCTACCCCTAATAGTTCAGAATTTCTACGAATTAATCTTATGCTTTCAGGACTATTATCAATAAATAAAACATAATTACAACCACGAGACAACGCTTCAAATCCGACAGAACCTGTGCCTGCGAACATGTCTAGCATACGCGTAGAATCCAAAAAAGAAGGGTAAACATGCGTTAAAATATCAAAAACAGCTTTTTTCGTCCGACTATTGCTAGGACGAATAGACCCATTTTTAGGCGAACACAACAAACGTCTTTGAAATTTACCTCCAATAATGCGCATTTCACCAACTTTTATTATCTAAAAAATTATTACTACATGAATGATTTTTTTCTTTCTTTATGAAAAAACAAAATTTTAGAATGCTCAGGAAATTAATCTCATTCATTTTTTTGTACTTCTTCTACGTGAAGGTCTTTTGGAGGAGGAACTAATACCGCGTGAAGATACGCGATGACATTCTTCTTTTTTCTCATCATCAGATAGAACAGGAGCATGAAAACCTTTTGCCATCCAAACATGAGAAGAAAAATTCCTTCTTTTTATTGGAGCAACAAAGTTTTTTTTCTTTACAAATTCATCCCTAAGCCCACTATTTTTCTTTATTTTTACAATATCATCAGAATCTTTACTTATATTCGGAACATCTCGAATAAATGGTTCATATGAATAAACCGGAGCATCTAAATTAACTCTTGCTTCTTTTAAAAGATTGGATCCTAATTGTTCGCATAACATTTTTTTGGAAACTTCTTTAGTATTTCCCTCCAATAATTCTCCCAATTGAAAAGGACCATATGAAATACGAATCAGCCGATTTACTTTCCAATTAAAAAATTCGAAAACCTTTTTTATTTCCCTGTTTTTTCCTTCACGTAAACCTACTCTTAGCCAAGAATTAGAACCCTTTTGACTATCAATTGTAACTTGCATGTCTCTATAACAAACACCTTGAACAACTATACCTTTTTTGAGCAAATCAAGTTTAGATTGATCTATTTGCCCATAAACACGTACACGATAAACACGCAACCATTGCGTTGAGGGTAATTCAAGAACGCGAGCAAGCCCACCATCATTGGTAAGAAGCATAAGCCCTTCTGTATTGATATCAAGACGACCCACCGAAACAACACGAGAACTAATCCCTGGCAAGTTATCAAATACAGTCGAACGCCCATCTGGATCAGAATGAGTCGTCACTAATCCTATAGGTTTATGATATAGCCACAAACGTGTTCTTTCCGCTTTCCGTATCGGGACACCATCAATTTCTATATTATCAGTAGAAATTACATTTACTGCCGCTCTTTCTAGAACAACACCATTTAATTTTACTCTTTTTTGTGCAATCATCCGCTCTACGGCACGTCGAGAAGCTACACCCGCACGGGCAATCACTTTTGATACCCTTTCTGGCCTCAAACCTTCTTGTACAACTTGATTATCCTTCAAAAATTGAATCTCCTATTTGTTTTCTATATCATATTAGCCTATACAAGAGGCGTTTAGTAGCATATTTTACAATATAATTCATTTCCTATGTAAACATTATTACTTGAAAAAAATCATGCAGAATAAAAATGCTTTTATGTCCTTTGCGTTAGAAGAGGCACGAAATGCTGCGTTGCGCAACGAAGTTCCCGTAGGAGCAGTTGCTGTACTGAACAATAAAATTATTGGAAGTGCAGGGAATAGAAATCGTGAACTCCAAGATGTTACCGCGCATGCTGAAATATTAGCTATCCGCATAGCATGCCAAACATTATCACAAGAGACTTTACCTGATGTTGATTTATATGTAACTTTAGAACCTTGTACGATGTGTGCTGTCGCTATTTCTTTTGCACGGATCCGTAGACTTTATTATGGAGCTTCTAATCCTAAAGGCGGAGGAATAGAACATGGCGCCCAATTTTACACACTTGTAACATGCCATCATAAACCAGAAGTATATTCAGGGATATCCGAACAACAGAGTAAAAAGATCATTCAAGATTTTTTTAAAAAGAAACGCTAGATCAATTACTAGAATGATTCTGTAAAATACAACATATAAATTAAATGACAATTGAGTTATGAATCAAAATTTATTCCGCAAAAGTAGCGAAAGAGCAACCAATCGAAAGAAAATACTGTGACTACTTACTTTTACAACATTTATTATAAAATGGCTTTTTCTAACTCAAAGAATAAATCTCTACGCAAAAACACAGCACGCTATATAACTGATAGTGTGTTAATATAGTATCAAAATAGTGACCTTAAAAGGATAGACAACATTATGATACAAGAAACATCGTTACAAGAACAAAACATTGTAAATGCCATCCAAAGTTTTCAAAAAGGGGAAATAGTTATCATTACGGATGAAACCGACCGCGAGAATGAAGCTGATTTAGTACTTGCGGCTACACATTGTACATCCGAAAAAATGGCATTTATTATTCGTCATACTTGTGGAATTGTTTGCACACCCATGTCTTCTCAAAATGCGCGCAAACTTAGACTGAACCCAATGGTGTCAGAAAATGAGTCTATCCATAAAACCGCATTTACTGTCTCTGTCGATTCTAAACATGGCATCACCACTGGCATATCTTCATATGATAGAACGTATACTGTTAAAACCCTTGCTGATCCGCAAAGCACTGCGGATCATTTTGTCCGTCCAGGCCATATCTTCCCTCTTATATCTCGAGATGGAGGAGTATTAGCCCGTCCCGGTCATACAGAAGCATCTATTGATTTATGTAAAATATCAGGACTACCCCAAGTGGCGGTTATTTGCGAATTAGTCAACGATGATGGAACAATCAAAAAAGGGAAACAAGTAGTTGAATTTGCCAATAAATATAAGTTAAACATTCTTTCAGTTAGAGATTTAATCTCTTGGCAAAAAAACAAGAAACATTAGTTACATCTATCAGATCTCTTGCAAAAAATAGTATTAAAAAAAATAATTGAATTTTCACAGACTTTGAACCGATTATATTATGAATGCACGTTAATGCATTTGATTATAATTTAAAGAGAAAAATATCTTTTATGCTCAAAACGCCCGATATCTAAAAAAACATCATAATCTAGAAAAAAAATAAAACTCTATTGTTTTCATATCTATAAGATGGTCGACCATTAAAGTTGAAAATAAAATAAAAAGATAGTTTAAAGATTCCAAAAAAAGTTTTTTCGTAACAAAAACACCTTGATCTTCTTTATATAAAAACATACGCCATGCTCTTAAAACAAAATTATATCCTAAAAAGAACACTACGACTCCATACGTAATGCTTGCAAAACCAAGTACTGTTGGCAGAAAACCGCCAATAGAAGTCAAAATCGTATATACAAAAATATGAATTTTAGTTGTTCTTTCTGTAGCAACATTAGGTAACATAGGGATAGAAGCCCTCTGATAATCATCTTTACATAACAACGCTAAGGACCAAAAATGGGGCGGTGTCCATAAAAAAATGATTAAGAACATAACTAAAGACGCTATCGATATACTACCAGTCACAGAGGCCCAACCGATCATTGGAGGAATAGCACCTGATATACCTCCAATTACAATATTTTGCGGCGTAAGACGCTTCAACCAAATAGTATATATAACAATGTAAACAAAAATAGATATAAAAAGCAATCCAGCCGACAACCAGTTGATAAACAAGCCCATTATCATAATTGATAAAAATGCTAAAGAGATCCCACAAACCAAAGCTTCCCACGGAGCAATGCGACCTGTCGGAATAGGACGAGACGCCGTACGCGCCATCATTTTATCAATATCTGAATCGTAGTACATATTCAGGGAACCAGACGCACCCGCACCCATGGCTATAGCAAAAATACTAATTATACTTTTCAAAAAACTTATATGTCCAGGCGCTAGAATAATCCCAACGCAAGCAGTATATATAGCCAAAGACATAACACGTGGTTTAAGAAGAACAATAAAAAAATTAAGTCTCAATCCTTGAAAAAGAACCACCTTATCCTCTTAACTCATAAGATTAGTAATAAAACTATCATTATACTTAATTTTTTTATTATACTTCCGAACCATAGCTATTACTATCATAGCAAAAAACATTCCATAATTTAAACTATCATAAAAAATCACATAAAACCTCTATTATATGTCATAAATTGATTTTTCATAACATGAAATTTTTTGAAAATGCCAAAAACCTCAAAACCATTAAATGGTGGAAAAGCCACTATAGATTCAAAAATACAGTTTTTATAATAACTATCTTCACTCCAATATTTTCTTTATCCCCTATGAACATAGGGGATATAAGATTGCGCTTTAATCCATGTATTTAGACAAAAACTACGGGATAATATGAATCTCTATTAAATTAGCTCTTTTACTAATCCAAATAAAAGAAAAATCATGCATAAAAACTTTAAACTGATCTACAAAGCAATAACACAAGTTACTCTTCTGTCTTTTTAACAAAAACTTGACGTCCGCGATACGAACCTGTTTTCATATCTACATGATGTGGACGCCGTAGCTCTCCAGATTTTTTATCCTCTACATAAGAAGGAGGCACTAGAGCATCTGCAGAACGACGCATACCACGCTTTGAAGGACTAGTTTTTCTTTTAGGAACAGCCATATCAAATCACTCCTTCATTATAAAAAATTAAGAACATCTACTACTCTCAATACAGCAAGCGTAATTGCCATAACATTCGACCAAATATTGATCTCATTAATCCTACACCACCATCATATTTTTTAAAGCATCGAATTTATGAGAGTAAGTGCATCATATCTCAATCATTATAATTGCGCAATTCAAAAAAATAAAATGATGCACACCACTCTATTCCTTACCGTTATACAAAAATTGTTGAACTCCCATTTAAATTATTATATATTTATATAAAGCGAAAAAAAGAGATTCGCACAATATTATCAAGAACTTGCGCTATTTTATGAATCACTTACATGTTCTAGCTAAACGATTATTAACCAAAATTGCATTGTCCCCATACAAAGATAGTGGTACTGGCATCTTATTGGTCAGCACAACTATAATAACCATGATCCTTGCTAATATGTCATTTTCTTCTGCATGTTACTTTAATGCTTTAGAATACAAAATTGCCTCTTTTACCCTAAAACACTGGATTAATGATATCCTAATGACGTTTTACTTCTTCATGATCGGGTCAGAGCTAAAATACGAACTTATACACGGAGAATTATCAAATTGGGGCAAAAGATCTCTCCCTTTATTTGGAGCTATAGGAGGAATAATATTCCCAGCTTGTATATACATATTTATTAATCGCCATACGGAAACATCCCTAAAAGGATGGGCTATCCCCACAGCAACAGATATCGCATTCACATTAGGAGCGCTATCATGGATAGGGTCAAACCTTCCTCCTGCGCTCAAAGTATTCTTTACCGCCCTTACAACAATTGACGATTTCTTTGCGGTTACCATCATGGCAATTTTTTATACTCAAAACATCAATTTATACGCATTACAAGCCGCGATAACATTCGCTATTTCTCTTTTTTTATTAAATCGCTATAATTTTACTAATCTCTTGTTGTATGGATTATTAGGAATCTTCTTATGGTATTCAATATTCAAATCAGGAATACATACAACAGTATTTGGGGTGATTTTTGCCCTCCTTATCCCCGACACGAAGAATTACCTTCAACCAAGAAACAACTTGTCTTTTTACTTGTTGGGAAATGGAATAAAATATTGGGTTGTTCCTCTTATATTACCTGCGTTTGTGTTCGTTAACTCTGGGTTAACTATATATACGATATCCGCCATCGATGCCTTTGATCCCATCATATGGGGAGTAATGCTAGGACTTTTCCTCGGGAAACAGATAGGTATATTTTTATTTTCTGCTGTTACTATCAAGATTGGATGGGGAAAGATCCCTCATAACACTAATTGGAATTCATTATATGGAGGATCCATTCTATGCGGAATAGGATTCACAATGAGTTTATTTTTAACATCACAAGCTTTTCCTACCGGCAATGACTTACAGGAAAAAGCAAAAATAGGTATCATCTTATCTTCTATAATATCAGTAATATTCGCTTATTTGGTACTAAAAAATCCATGGAAAAAATCGCATAATACATAATAGCCCTGACCACCCATAATTGGATAATACTAACTGATAATATTATCAAATTACGAGGAAAATGCACGCTCTACAACAAAAGTCCCGGGCCTACTATTAGATCCTTCTATGAATTCTTTTGTTATCAATAAATCCTTCATATCAGCTATCATACTGGTAGATCCACAAATCATCACCCGATCAGTATCAGGATTCAATGGAGAAAGGCCCATATTACGATAAAATTCCCCTGATAATATTTGAGTAGTAATACGACCCTTGTACAAATAATCTTCTTGAGTAACTGTTTTATAGTATTTAAGCTTCTGCCCAACAAACTCTCTTAACACATCATCTTGAGATATTCCATGTACTACATCGATCCCATATTGTAATTCAGAAACCTTCCGACATGTGTGCGTGACTATAACCTCATCAAACTTTTCATATGTTTCAGGATCACGAATAACACTCATAAAAGGAGCAATACCAGTTCCAGTAGAGAATAAATACAACCGTTTCCCAGGGACTAATGCATCTAAGACCAAAGTCCCCGTTGATTTCTTATGCAATAAAATAATATCACCGGATTTAATATTTTGAAGATGAGTTGTCAAAGGCCCATCTTTGACCTTTATAGAGAAAAAGTCTAACTTATCATCCCAGGAAGGACTTGCGATAGAATACGCACGAGATATCCGTTTTCCATTAATCACAAGAGCTAGCATGACAAATTCACCAGATCGAAAACGGAAACTCTTCGGACGTGTTATACAAAAAAAAAATAACTTATCTGTATAATGCTTTACCGATATAACATTTTGACAATACACATTCGCGAGTAGCTTAGAAGAAATATCACACATTTTTTAAATATCCAATTTCTATACCTTGAATCCTGATTAAAACATATCAAGTATTTAGAGAACCAGAAGAGCGAATATAATTTTCCGATTATTCTATTCCCAGCCAAAATACACAAATAATACGATCAAGCAAATACTTGCTTTAATATTTTAGTTCAAAAATACATAAATCATACCTTGAAATATTCGATATCTATCCCTCATTATAACAATTGGATAAATACTACTATTTTAATGCAGATAAAAGAAATTTTAAATCTTTCGCTATGTCAGAACGAATATCTTTTCTAGCAAGGGCAAAAGCAAGATTTGCTAGAATCAATCCTTTTTTAGAACCGCAATCATATGTATTCCCTTTGAAATGATATGCTAAAAAACTCTTTTTTTCTAATAACTTACACATATAATTTACAAGCTGAATTTCACCTTCACATTCATCTTCCCGCCAACTATCCAAAACATTAAAAATATCAGAATTTAAAATATAACGACCATTAATAAAAAAATTTGCAAAAAATACACTAGGATCTGGCTTTTCAACCATATCAGATATATGAAAAACCTGATGATCAATTGATTTATCTACTTGAATCATCCCGTATTTATAAGATAATTGAGGATCGCATTCAGTAACGGATATAATGTTTGTACCTTCTTTTTCATATAACTTCATCATTCTAGCCATACAATTCTCCCCTTCCACAGGAGACATAATCACATCAGGAAGTAGCAAGGCAAAGGGATTGTCGCCTACAATGTGTCGTGCACACCATACTGCATGCCCCAAACCTCTTCTCTCATGTTGCCAAGCAAACACAGCATCACTAATTGAAGGAACAGATTCTTGAAGTAAAGTTAATTCAGTTTTTTTATTACGTTTTTTAAGAGATTGTTCTAGCTCAAAATGATAATCAAAATAATCTTTGATCAAACCTTTCCCGGGTCCTATAACAAAAATAAAATGCGTCAATCCAGCTTCTAACGCTTCTTCTACCACATATTGAATAACAGGCCTATCAACTACGGATAACATTTCTTTAGGAACTACTTTAGATATAGGAAGAAAACGTGTCCCTAAACCAGCTGCAGGGAAAACTGCCTTCCGCAGTTTTTTAAATGAACGCATTCTATCATTCCCATTTTTAAAAATATACTTTGCAACATACATCCCTATGTTGCTCAGCAACTATTTACAGCCAATATATGTCAAGTCCTATACTAAAATCTATTATCTTGAACACTTTTATCAGAAAAATACGATAGTAGTAGCAATTTTAATCACATTACATAGATAACTTGCAACACTACCTGGAGCGAAGCAGACCTTGGTAGTTCACTAATTGAGGGAAGGATAAGTCGATGATTGAATTTCAATAGCTCCGATCATATATCAAAATAACATGAAAAATAAAAAATTTTTTCTTCTTAAACCACCTTATTTGTTGACGAGACACACATATACATTGATCTTGACCTTTTTTTTTAAATAATATTTAAAATTATTCGTAGTGAATGTGGGGGGGACAAATCCTCCGTTACCAGCATATAGATTCAGAAAAATATTTTTCCTTGGGAAATAATCGAAATGATCAAATCATTGTTATCTACATCCAACAATGTCCCACTCATAAGAATCATATTAATAAGCATCACAGGAATAATTATTTGTTTTTTAACAATTCAATACATTGGAGGATACCCTCCTTGTCATCTTTGTATGCAAGAACAAAGGATTTATTACTGCGGATTTATCATTGCTATAACGATAAATCTATCTTGTCAAAATCGTCGATATCATAACATAAATTTTTATCTTATGTTAATGCTTAGCTTGCTGATGATCCTCAATATAATTATTAGCGTGATACACATAGGAATTGAGTGGGGAATATGGAAAAACAGTGCAATTTGCACAGATAAATCTAAAATTGAATCAATAACCAGCACGAAAGATCTTCTTACACAAATAGGGAAAGATCTTATCCACTCCTGCAACAAATCAAAACTATATATTCTAAATCTTTCCCTAGTATGGTGGAATCTCATTTTAAGCTTTTCTCTGCTTTATATGACCAGTATAGCCACCTACAATTTATTCAAAAAAACAAATGAACATTAATTACTTCTTTTTTCTCCAATAATATATGATTGTAGATGCATTCAACTCAGCACCAAGAATAAAAAAAACACCCAGCATATAAAGAAAAACCAAACAAGTCATAATAGAAGCGAGACCTGCATACATCGTAGAATACGTCGAAAAAGCAATAATATAGTGCGCAAACAACACCGCTCCTATTACCCAACTGATCCATGTAAAAATGACTCCAGGCAAAATACTCCTAATCTTGCCTTTTGATGAAGGCAAAAAAAGGTGAACCAGAATAAGCCCTAAAAATAAAGCCATCATTGTAGCATATACCCGCCCATTCCAAATTATTAGCAAAACATTTCCTAAGGTAGGGAAAAACTTGTGTACATATTCTAATGCCAATGGAATTGCTACAAAACAAAAACTAATTATAACCAATGTTACAGATGCAAGAACAACATATACAAGGCTTACCAAGCGAGTGATGTACCAAGATCTCATTTCAACAACGCGATACGCTCGATTAAGCGAAATGCGCAATGCTTCAACACCATTAGAAGAAAAATATGCCGCAGCTAAAGCAGAAATTGTAAACAATCCTTTTGCTGGAACCGCTAACACTTGCAAAATTTCGTTTGTAATAGGTTTTGCAATCACTTCAGGCCACGTACCAAAAACAACATCAATAACTGTTGGCACGAACTGATGCGCCCCTAAAAAACCCGCTAAATTTGCACCGAAAACTATAAAGGGAAATACAGACAATAATGCCGATAAAGCAATATGACTAGCCATAGCCCAGCCATCTTCTTCTATAAAATGCTCAACGGCATCATAAACAATATTAAAGACGATGCAAAAGAATTCTCTCATCTAAGAGCTCCACCCATTAGCATGAAATTAAACGACTACAAACGCAACTGTTTTGCTATCAACCAATTGCAACAATCATTTGCTGAAAAATCACGAACTGTACTTCAATCTTTTCCAGATAAAATCTACATGTTTTAAAATTTAGTGATAAATTCAAGGTACATTGCAACTTGCCACCAATTCACAAAAAAAGAAAAAAGTGTTTAGAGATTCTCTCGCATCATATAACCCTTCTAAAAAAGCAATATCTCACCCTAAACCGCATAATAATATGCAATTAAAATACAGAAATAATTCAAGACACCATTCCATAACATGGTTTTTAAAATAATACGCTTAAAATTAAAGAACAATTCTATAATTTCACTCACAAAGATCTTCTCTTCTATATCACTTTACGTTACTTTACTTAAACATAAAATTTCACTACAATACAATGTAGAAGACGAATTTATTATCGTCTAGTTCACCGCTAATCACAACCAATGTTTATTCCTTAAAATACACATTTTTGTAGCAGATCAACAAGAAACGACATAGTTTGTATATGTTTATAATGTTAGCATATTATAAATAAAAAAATATTTGCCAATTAATTTCCATGGAACATATATATGAAAATACTCGTGCCTATCAAAGGAGTTATAGATTACAATGCAAAGGTACGCATAACAACTAACGGCTCTGACATAGAACAAGAGCATATGAAAATTGTAATGAATCCTTTTGATGAAACTGCACTGGAAGAATCAGTAAGATTAAAAGAAAAAGGAATAGCAAACGAAGTGATAGTTGTTTGCATAGGATCTTATAAAGTTGAAAAAGTTCTCCGAAATGCTTTGGCTATGGGAGCAGATAAAGGTATCCTTGTTGAAAGCGATATAACCCTTGAGTCATTATCCGTTGCGAAAATTCTCTGTGAAATAGCAAAACAGGAAAACCCCGCAATGGTCATTACTGGAAAACAAAGTACCGATAATGGATCAAGTCAAACAGGACAAATGTTAGCAGCATTAATGAATTGGTCTCAAGCGACATTCGCTTCTAAAATAGAAGTTTCGCATAATCATGCAATAGTTACTCGTGAAATCGGTTCTGGTACTGTAACTGTAGAAATCCCTTTACCAGCAATTATCACAGTAGATCTCAATCTTAATGAACCTCGTTATATATCTTTATCAAATATCATAAAAGTCAGGCATAAAAAATTTGAAAAGAAAAAAATTTCTGATTTTACAATTGATTTGACACCCCGTCTAAAAGTGCTTAAATTTGAAGAGAAAAAAGCGGAAAGAAAAGGCCTAAGGCTGAATTCTGCAGCAGAACTCATTGCAATACTGAAGAGTAAACATGGTTTATTGTGACATGCCAGTACTTTTATTGGCAGATTATAATCAAGAAAATTTATCAGAACAAACCATAAAGGCCGTGACCGCTGCCCAGAAGATTAGTAGTGATACCCATGTATTAGTAATAGGGCATAATATTGGTAAAGTTGCACAACAAGCATCACGAATTAAAGGTGTTACTAAAGTTATTGTTGCACAAAATACTTTTTTTCAACATATACATACCAATCCTATCAGCGATTTTATTGTTTCCATAGCCAAAGATTACAGAACAATCATGGCTTCCGCTAACGCAATTGGAAAAGATGTATTGCCACGTGTTGCCGCAATGTTAGATGTTATGCAAATATCTGAAGTGATTGAAATCGTAACACCTAAAATATTCAAAAGACCATTACACGCAGGAAACATTATTCAAACTATTGAAACGACAGATGTTTATCAAGTTCTAACAATCCGCACAACAGCATTTTCAGCGGCACCACAGGTAGAGAAGCCCGCTTGTATCCACAAAATTTCTGATGAAATTCTAGAAAAATACACTTCGAACACACGCTTTATCAAAGAAGAATCGCCCCTTGAATCAATGAATCTCTCGTCCGCAAAAATTGTCATATCAGGAGGGAAAGCCTTCGGATCCGCGGAAAATTTTCACAAAATACTACTGCCATTAGCAAAAAAAATTGGAGCAGCTATAGGGGCTACTCGTGATGCAGTAGATGCAGGTTTCGCACCTAATGATTGGCAAGTTGGACAAACAGGAATCACAGTATCTCCAGAAATTTATATTGCAGCAGGAATATCAGGTGCTATTCAACATATATCTGGAATGAAAGAATCTAAAGTAATTGTATCTATAAATACGGATGAAAATGCTCCTATTTTCAAAGTCTCTGATTATTTTATTGTTGGAGATATTTTTAAAATTTTGCCAGAAATAGAAAAGATCTACGATTGTAAATCCTGAAAAATATATAAAAATTGTAATAGTTGATACGCGCCTAAATGGAGATATTAATATTGAATAAAAAAACAAAATCCAATGTAATGTGGGGAGGTAGATTTTCCACCATCCCCAGTGAGATCATGGAAAAAATAAATGTTTCCATTGATTTCGACAAAAGACTCTTCGAGCAAGATATCAGAGGTTCTGAAGTGCATACCAGCATGTTAGCAAAACAGGGAATCATATCTTCAGAAGAATCTAAAAAAATCATAGATGGTCTAAAAATAATTCACTCTGAAATCGTAAATGGCTCGTTTGTATTCTCACGTGATCTTGAAGATATTCATATGAATATTGAGGCAAGATTAACCTCGTTAATTGGATCTATAGCAGGAAAGATCCATACTGCACGATCACGAAATGACCAAGTAGCTTTAGATTTAAGATTATGGATCAAAGAAAAGACACTAACAATCATCAATGATTTAACAAAACTTATAACCGTCCTTTTGAATAAAGCAGAAGAACATTATGACACCATTATGCCTGGATTTACTCATTTACAGATAGCACAACCAGTAACTTTTGGGCATCATTGTATGGCATACGTGGAAATGTTTGGGCGCGATGTTTCAAGATTTATTGACTCTGTCGAACGGCTTGATGAATGTCCTTTAGGAGTGGCAGCTTTAGCCGGCACTAGCTTCCCGATAGATCGTGATTTCACAGCCAAAGAACTTGGTTTTAGAGAACCAACCCGAAACTCTATTGATAGTGTATCAGATCGTGATTTTATATTAGAATGCCTTTCTCATTCTGCGATCTGTGCTATGCATATGTCACGGTTAGCTGAAGAAATAATCCTTTGGTCAACGCCACAATTTAATTTTATCAGATTGTCAGATGCTTTTTCCACCGGATCATCGATTATGCCACAAAAAAGAAACCCTGATGGAGCAGAATTAGTGCGTGCCAAAACGGGACGTATTAATGGAGCTTTATTATCTCTATTAACTGTCATGAAAGGATTACCCTTAGCTTATTCTAAGGATATGCAAGAAGATAAAGAACCTGTTTTTGATGCTTTAGAAACATTGCAAATTACAATTTTAGCTATAACTGCAATGATTAACGACCTTACTGTACACAAGGATCGCTTATACGAATCTGCCTCTATAAGCAACTCTACCGCTACAGATCTTGCAGATTGGTTAGTAAGCCACGCTGGGTTGCCTTTTCGAGAGGCTCATTATATTACAGGATGCGCTGTATCATTAGCAGAAAAAAATCAATGCGAACTTGCACAAATACCCTTAGAAATGCTACAGAAAATTAGTCCTGTTATTACATCTGATGTTTATGATATTCTCACAGTTGAATCATCAATATCAGTCCGTAAAAGTTTCGGAGGGACTTCTCCTGAAGAGGTGATAAAACAGATTGCTTATTGGAAAAATAGAATCCAAAGTATATCCAAAAATATTTAAATATGCAATAAAATGTAGTATAAATTACCTATGGATGGCTATAATGTTCTCGAATTTACTAAAATATGGTGTTTTATTTACTTATATTACTTTGAGCGCCACGTATAATAGTTGTGGACGTAAAAGTGACCCTACACCCCCTGCAGACAAAAGATCTCCTGATAAGATTGTACAAAAATGAATTCTTTTACATACTATAAAGGATCATTGTATGCAGAAGATGTTTCAATTGAAACAATCGCTAATACCGTGCAAACACCTTTCTATTGTTATTCTACAGCTGTTATAGAAGAAAAATATCATACGTTTTCAAATGCTTTTGCTGACATGGATACAATGATTTGTTACGCCTTGAAAGCGAATTCTAATCAAGCTGTCATCAAAACTCTCGCGCGCTTAGGAACTGGATTAGATATAGTATCTGAAGGTGAATTATATCGTGCCTTAGATGTTGAGGTTCCAGCAGAAAAAATCGTTTTTTCAGGAGTTGGGAAAACAATTGATGAAATAGATTTAGCTCTTAATACAGGAATATACTGCATCAACATTGAATCAGAAGATGAATTAATCACCGTAAATCAACGCGCTGTATCTTTAGGAAAGAAAGCGTCTATCGCTTTCCGTGTAAATCCAGATATAAATTCGAATACTCATCGGAAAATATCCACTGGGCAAAAAGAAGATAAATTCGGCATTCCTATTCATCAAATACATTCCCTGTATACTTATGCAAAAAATCTTCCAGGAATCAAAGTATCTGGAATCGATATGCATATAGGAAGCCAAATAAATCAAATTGAATCTTTTAGCGCAGCATTTAAATTATTACGTGATCTCACGCAACAACTACGATCTAGCGGACACAATATCAAACATATAGATGTTGGAGGCGGCTTGGGTATTGCTTATAATAATAATCATTGTCCCCTTTCCCCTTCTAAGTATGCAGCTCTTATATCTCAATATTTAGGAGATTTACAGTGTAAGATTATCTTAGAGCCTGGAAGATTTTTAGTTGCAGATTCGGGGATATTAGTCACTAAAGTAATTAGTATAAAAAAGAGTGCTGATAAAAATTTTATCATTTTAGATGTTGCCATGAATGATTTTATGCGCCCTACTCTATATGATGCTTACCATGAGATTAAGTATATTGTGAATCCGGAAGAAAACCGCTTACAAATCCAAGCGGACATAGTAGGCCCAATATGTGAAACGGGTGATTTTATAGCTTTGGATCGTAAAATTGCCCTACCTAAGCCAGGAGATCTATTGTACATTGAAAAAACCGGCGCTTATGGAGCAGTTCAAGCGGGAACATATAACTCAAGACTATTGATTCCTGAAATAATGGTCAAAGGTTCTCAATTTCACATCATACGCCCCCGTATGAATTTTCAGCAATTGATAGAACTCGATTCTATGCCGGAATGGCTAAAGTAATATACATAAGAATTGTTTCATAATAAGAAATATCTTCTTTATAAGAAATATCTTCTTTCCTAAAATCTTCAAATAATCATAATAATTAACTTTTTCTCTAATATTAAAATATGAGATTAATAGTACATTGCATGTATGAAAGTACTAAATAAATATGCAATTCAGTAAAACTAGGGTTATAGTCAAATCAAACAAAAGATCTCACTAAATTCTCTACCAAAACACCCCATCCATCAATTAAAACAAAGAAAATAATTTTAAATGGCAACGATATAGATGTCGGAGGCAACATCATCATTCCCATAGCCATAACAATGGTAGCTACGATCATATCAATAATCAAAAATGGCAAAATAATTAGAAAACCAATTTCAAAACTACGCCGAAGTTCTGATACCATAAAAGAAGGAATCAAAATTCTATATTCAATATGATCATTTTTCGTAATATCAGTATTTCTATTAGAACTATGAGCCATATTCATAAAAAGAGATAAATCTTTTTCTCTAGTGTTATTTTTCATAAACACCCAAAATGGTTCAGCAATACGCTTGATGGCTGTTGTTTCATTGATTTGATTGTTCATTAAAGGCTGTATACCCATTTCCATTGAACGATCTAAAGTTGGAGACATCACATAAAAAGTCATAAACAATGCAAGACTTATTACCACAAGATTAGGAGGCACAGAACCCATTCCCATCCCTGTTCGTAATATAGAAAAAACAATAATAAACCTTGGAAAACAAGTAACCATAATAAGAAGAATCGGAGCTATTGACAAAATAGTAAAGAGTCCAAAAGTTCTGATAATCCAAGTAGAAACCGACAAATTAGAAGGGATATTCATAACATCATGTAAAGATGATTTTGCAAAAATTAATTCTGGTACAAATAAAAAAAATCCAAAAAACAAATATCTAATCATGCGATTATAAATGTCCTTACTATAACATTTGATATAAAACCTTTTGAACGTAATTTTAAACGCTCTTTAATATCTTCCTTAAAATATAAAAAACCTTGAGGACCCGTTATTTGTTGTAAAGAGACAGTGTGTACATAATCCATGATATCTTGATGCATAGTTTCTAGAAAAACATCATCTGGTATGTCCTCACAGATCACCGCAATATCCAATCTTAACCAATTTTTAGGAGATGAATTGAAATTAGTGATAATTGGTTGAAGAGAAAATATTCGGTTTTTCTTTAAAGGAGATTCATCATTTTTATGAAGGACGCATGTATCCTTCTGATAAGGATTATTCAGTATAAATCCTATATTTTTTTCTTTTCTCTGATCAAGAACAAGAAAAGACATGACCATTCCACCTAGCCAACCACAAAATATTCCAATGAATGTATATACTATAAACCATTTAATAAAAGGATTATCAGGCCGATCGCTCCGAATATATCGCGAAATTGTATCATTATAAGACATGTCTATTAAAAACCTTGATCATTTCTTAAACTTAGAGCGGTGAAAATTTATCAACTAACTTATGTCCGATAGGAGGTTGTAATACTTCTGTTGTACGACCATTGCCACCATAAGAAATTCTTGCTTCGGCAATCTTATCATAAGATACACTATTATGAGCATCAACATCCTGAGGTCGTACTATTCCAGTCACATTGAGACTACGAATTTCATCGTTAACACGCACTTCTTGCGAGCCACTAATAATAAGGTTCCCGTTATCTAATATTTCTATAACAATAGCAGCTATTAAAAGATTCAATTTCTCTGCTCTACTAATAGACCCTTTCCCTGAAGAAGAGCTATTACCATCATAATTAAGATTACCACCAATTGAAGGTGAATTTTTGTTGAAAATAGAAAAACCTCCTGACAATTTCCTATCCAAAGAATTATTACGACTACGTCCTGTTCTGTTATCAAAAACAGCTTGATCATCGATTCGTATATCCACTGTTAAAATATCACCTACACTGAGTGCACGAGAATCTTTAAAAAGAGTAGAATGAGAGTCTCTCCATAAAGAGTAACTTTTCTTCGTTGCGCGGGGATTTTTAAAATGAATTCCAGACAAAATAGAACGATTATCTTTATGTAAAGACGATCCCATTGGACTCATTTGTGGAATACTGATCATTTCAGAAATACCACTAAAATGACATCCAAATAACAAAAAGACACTGTTTAAAACAATAAAAGAGTAACGATACATCATGTAGATCTTTGTGATTTCTTTAACTTAAGCATATTAGCTACAATATTAGTGATCATAGTTGCTGATTTAGGATTCATTTTAGACATAATAGAACTAGAATGACGCGGAGAAAGACGCATGAGAATATGAGAAGATATATCAGGATCTAACTGTTCTAATTGAAGCGCAGCAGATTCAGAATCCATTTTTTTATAAATATCTAAAATATTCTTATTGTATGACGCAATAAAACTCTCATACTTTTTAAACCATAAATCATATTCGTTTTTACGATTTTCTAATATTATTATCCGTTTTTCTATATCTTTTTGTAGATCTTCTAATACTTGTTTCTGAAATAAATAATCACGTTCTTGCACTAAATTAATTACATTAGTACAATATTTCTGAATCTCTTTATCTTCAGGAAAAGAAGATCCATGACTATGATTAGTAAAACCTGGTATGAAAAAGAATAGTAAAAATAAAAATTGTGATAGCATATCTTGCTTTTTAAAATAATAAATAATAGGTAGAATGATCATTGAATTATAATTTCTGCTTGAAGGGCGCCTGCCGCTTTAATACCTTGAAGAATGGAAATAATGCCATCTGTCTTCAATCCTATACTATTCATACCCGATATGAGACTGTTCAGATCCGGAGCATCAATCAAGGAAAAAGACCCTTTCGAATTAGATACCTGGAGATCCGTACTATCCTCAGTCATAGGTTGTCCGGGTAATATAGAATTGGGTTGAACTACACGTTTGTTTTCAGTAATCTGCACTGTTAAATTACCATAACTAACGATAACCTTAGAAATTCTTACGTTTTCTCCTATCACAATAGTTCCACTACGTTCATTTATAATCACTCTAGCAGACACATCTGTCTTGACCGTGAGCATTTCAATTTCGGACATTAATCTAGTTAGATCAATGTTTTCAGGCTTAGAAATTTTCACCGTACGCGAATCATATGCTTCTGCAATTGGTTTACTAAAACGATTTAACGAGTAAGAATTAATTTGATCAGCAATCTGTATTGCAGTAGAGAAATCTGGATTACGTAATTGTAAAACAAGGTCAACAGAATCTCTAAATTTCTTGGGCAATTCTCTCTCAACAATTGCGCCATTCACAATTTTCCCGCTTGTAGATATACCCTCCATAACAGAAGAATATTGTCCTTTAACGAATAGTCCGGAAACAATTACTGCTCCTTGTGCTACCGCATAAATATTACCATCCGCCCCCAAAAGAGACGTCATTACTAAAATTCCACCACGCAAAGAAGTCGAATCCCCTAATGAATTAATTGAAACATCAATCCGACTTCCAGGACTCGCAAAAGGAGGCAAATCAGCTGTTACCATAACCGCAGCTATATTTTTAGATCCTAACTTTCCTCCTGGAGAAGATATGCCAAAATTTTGCAATAAAGAACGCATTGACTGTTCTGTAAAAGCAGATGAACGCAGACTATCCCCTGTTCCTTGAAGCCCTACAACAAGACCATATCCAATCAATTGATTGTCTCTACCTGATTGTAAGGAAACGATATCTTTTATACGAGACAAAGATCGTGCTACCGATACATCGTTCAATACAATAAAAGAAAAAATTAAAGCAACTACCCGAAAAATCATTTTGCCACAATACGCACTGTGTTAGAATCCTCCGCACTTCCAGAAACTATCACTCCAGTGTCACTGTTTCTCACAGAGACAACATCTCCAATACTTGCATCTGAAAGTGCAATACCAAAAGTAGATATCGTCATATTCCCTTTAAGAAGAATGAGACGCACTTTAGTTCCACGAAAAATAACATAAGGACGATGTAATACTGAAAGAGGTATAATATGATCCGGTAATAAAGTACGCCGCGTTACCAGTCCCACCACATCTTTAATAGAACGCGCATAACTCCCTTTAATATTTGGGTTTGTAACTTCTACTTCTTTGAGTTGAAAGTCATTTATCACCTCTCCTGCAGCAATAACTACAGAAGGAACAACGGTACGATCTATTTCCTTAGAAAATACGCTATTAAAACAAAGCATATAAAGAGAAAAAACAGATAATAATCTCACGCAATAACATGCCATGCCTAATCCCCAAATGATTATCGCATTTTAGTAACCAAAGAAGACATCTCGTCTGCTGCCTCTATCACTTTAGAATTCATCTCATAAGCACGCTGGGCAGATATCATCTCAGAAATTTCTTTCACAGCATCAACATTAGATGATTCCAAATAACCCTGCCTAATATGCCCAAAACCGATATCATCAGGATGAGATATTATGGGATCTCCTGATACAGATGTTTTTGCTAAAAGATTATCACCGATATTACGAAGCCCTGCTTCATTAACAAAATTTGCAATCAGTATCTGCCCTAAAGGTTGAAAATCATATCCATTCCCCATTAAAGCTAGAACTTCTCCAGATCTAGAAACTTTTATTTCCTTAGCTTCTTCAGGTATGATAATTCCGGGGATTAAAACATTTCCATCAGCAGTGACTAATTGTCCTTTTGAATCTTTATTAAAAGATCCTGCCCGCGTATACATAACATTTTTATCCGGAGTTTCTACTTGAAACCAACCTCGCCCAAACAATGCAAGATCTAGATGATTCCCAGTATTCACTACTTCTCCCTGAGTATAAACATTTCGTACAGATGAAATATGCACTCCACTTCCTATATTAATTCCTTCTGGAACCACAGCTTTATCTGCAGATTGGCTGGGAGATCCTGCCACTTTGTCTGCCTGGTAAAGAAAATCAGAAAATTCCGCACGAGCTCTCTTATAAGCTGTAGTATTAATATTAGCGATATTATTGGCGATTATTTCAAGATTAGTCTGTTGTGCAGACATACCAGCTGCCGCAATCATAAATGCTTTCATTTTCACAATCCCTATTAGTTACTATATTTGCATTTTAGAAACTTCTCCGACAGCTGAAAGAACTTTATCCCGCAAAGCTATCGATAAGTTTAAAACTCGTTCGGCTTGCATAATATAATCTGCCGCTTCTCTCATGGATGTTTTCCCCTGCAAAACGGAAAAAGAAGAATCCTCTGCTTTCTTGATATTACCAATCGCTTCTCCAGCCATGTCTTGTAATAAAGAAGAGAAACTGATAGAAGAAGCGCCACTATTTTCATCTGCACTGTTTGTGAAATACGGTGGTGTTTCAATAGCATCGATATGCGAAACGAAATTAATGGGTCCTTGAATTTGTTCAATCATTATTAATCCCTCAAAAGATCTAACGTTGTATTTATCATATCGCGTGACTGCTTTATTGACTGAAGGTTGGCCATATATAAACGATTAGTTTCTCTCATATCTGCTGTCTCAACCATTACGTTGATATTCGGATACTTGACCATGCCACTCGCATTTGCCGCAGGATGTCCAGCATCAAACTCCTCAATAAAAGGAGATTTATCTACACCTACTTTCTTTACTCGAACGCCACCATTCCCGCGCATTACTTCCTCAAAAGAAATAACTTTACGTCGATATGGATCAGAACCGGCAACACTACTAGTAGTCCGAGCATTAGCAATGTTTTCGGATATGACATGCATTCGCGCTGCCTGCACAGATAAGCCTGAATTTGCAACCTCAGAAGAAGCAATTAAAAAATCCATAATCTTACCCTCTTGCCACATGAATCATCATGGAATTTAGTTTCTTTACTAATTTAGCATTCAAATCATATTCACTCTTAATATGTCCAGATTTATACAACTCGTTTGCGATTCCCACATTATTCCCAGACACTTGTACTCCGATTGTCTGATCTAATGGGGCTTGAATAACATGGGAATTCCAACGCAATCCGCTAGAATGTGAGCCTTCTAAATGTGCTGCATGAGTCCGAGCCATACCCACACTCTGATTAAAAATCGTTGCAAAAGAATCGACATCTTTAGCTCGATAATTTGGAGTGCTGGCATTAGCGATATTTTCGGATACAAGTTTCTGTCTCTCAGACAACCAATTCGCATGTTGCGACGCAAATTGAAAAAATAGAACTGGCAACATAATTGTCATTCCCCATAATCTTCTTAAGACAATATCTACATTGATAATCTTGTGTGGAACTGAAAAATCCCCTATTTCTTAAGAAAAAATTAAGCAATTCAACAATAATATTTTTAACAACTAGTCAGCATCCCAGAGCTATTATAGTTGATTGATTATATATCTGACTTACAATACGGCACTACTGTTAACGTCAAAAAACAATCTGAAAATCAGTACATACATTGCGATTAAAGAACAAATTTTTACAATATGATGGAATAAATTCTATAGTTAAATAATTGAAATACACTACTGTATTATATACTTTAATTACTAGAATCAGACTGTAATTGTAATTTTTTTGTTATTGCAAGGAAAACATCTTCCAAAGACAAATCCGAAGGAGATTGTTTTAAAAAATCATAAATAATAGGCACATGATGAACAGCTTTATCAAGAATGAGATCAACTCCAGGACGATATCCACCTATTAGTCGTATATCTCGAGTCTGCTCAAATCGATGGATCAAACTTATTAAAGAAGAAACTAATTTTTTCTCATCAACACTCCATACCTTATCAGAAAGACGAGAAACCGATGCAAGGGGATCTACAGGTGGATAACGCCCTTCTTCTGCCAAAGAACGGTCTAAAACAATATGCCCATCAAGAATGCTCCGCACAGCATCCGCTATCGGATCATTATGATCATCTCCATCCACCAAAACTGAAATAATTGCTGTAATATTTGCCTTATCTTTTTCACGAGGCCCGACACGCTCTAAAAGACGAGGTAATTCAGAAAATACTGAAGTAGGATATCCTCGTGTCACTGGCAACTCTCCAGAATTTATCGCAATTTCTCGTATGGAATGCGCAAATCTTGTAATACTATCTAATATTAGTAATACATTATCCCCTTTAGAACAGAAATACTCCGCAATAGTAACAGCTGTGAACGGTGCCATTTTACGAATAATTGGACTCTCATCACTTGTTGCCACCACCACAACTGATTTTTTTAAATTATCTCCAAGATAATCTTCAACAAATTCACGTACTTCACGACCGCGTTCCCCTACTAAAGATATCACAACTTTATCAGCACAGTCAGATTTCGCAAACATTGACAACAGAGTGGACTTGCCGATTCCAGAGCCGGCAAAAACACCAATCCGCTGTCCATAACAAAGTGGGGTAAATAGATCAATAACACGTATTCCCGTTTTAAAACCCTTTTCAACCCGTTGACGATTCATAGCAGGCGGAACTTTTGAGATAATCTCCATCGGGAAAGCACCTTTTTTTAATACAGCATCCCCATCAATAGGTTTTCCTAATGCATTTATGACACGCCCACACCAACATTCACTAGGATAAATTCGAAAAGGTCCTCGGCAAAAGACTAAATCTCCTAAACTTATTGCTTCCCCTAATTCTATGGGACAAATATATACAACACCAAGATCAATACGGATCACCTGACCTAAATTATCAGAATATTTCCCTTGATGAACAACGAAGTCCCCCAAACAAACGTATTGTGACAAACCTGTAACCGTATAATAAACAGGCATAATGCTACTTACATAACCACCTTGGACCACTAAATTATTAGAATAATCCTCAGCTAATTGTGCTAATTTTACCAGCTTTTTCTGCATATATTTTTGATAATATTATAGTATAAAATATGGTTAAGATGCGAGAATCTTGATCGCCTCTATCATAGATCGTTCACCCTCATCTATTAATGTAGTAATAGAATTAAACTTCTGCGTTAAATGAATCATTTGACCCATCTCATACATAGAATTAGCGTTAGAATCTTCTAAAAAACCTCGTTTAACCGATACTTCAGAAAAATCTGTAATAGGCGTTGGAGAGATATTAGGGGATATCCCACTATTCTCACGACGAACAAAACCCTCCGATATATCACAAGAATAGAGTCCCATAGTCGCAATCACTTTACCTTTTTGAACAATCTTACCTTCACCCCCTACTTCAAATTCCTCATCTTTTTGAGATATTTGAATCGGTATACCTTCCATATCAAGAACAGGATATTTTCCACTTGCTGAAACTAACATTCCTTCATCTGTCAGCTTAAAACGACCATCTCGAGTCAAAATAATGCCTCCAGGACTCTCCAAGGCAAACCAAGCATCTCCTTCTAGAGCAAAATCTAATTTTTCTCCAGTACTTTTGACAGATCCAGATTGTCTTGCA
Source organism: Candidatus Liberibacter africanus PTSAPSY (assembly GCF_001021085.1). Classification (NCBI taxonomy): domain Bacteria; kingdom Pseudomonadati; phylum Pseudomonadota; class Alphaproteobacteria; order Hyphomicrobiales; family Rhizobiaceae; genus Liberibacter; species Candidatus Liberibacter africanus. Next base: position 376,773 of record NZ_CP004021.1, read on the forward strand.
AGATATTCATTTCCTTGTGAAACAAAAGAAACTTTTTGATCTATATTATTTTTAATAGAACTTATAACTTCAGAAAATTTCACTTTAGTTGTACGAAAACCCGTAATATTTGCATTGGAAAGGTTATTTGCTACAGTAGAAAGTCTCTTTTCTAAAGCGAGTTGTGCAGAAAGCCCAACATTAAACGATGTCTGCATTTATTACTGTTCCCAATTTTTAATCTTTAAAATAAGCAATATACTTTGAATACTTGTGCAAGACTGTTGATCTCATAAAACGATATTTATCTAATAATAGCTTCACACAAGTCTAAACCCATATTTTGGTAGTAATAGAAAAATCCCAACTTGAGTATGACTAATGAATACAATCATAGGATTATTGATAACAATTTTATGTATTATAGGTGGGTTTTACGCCATGGGCGGAAATATAAACATTTTAATCCAACCATTTGAAATAATAATTGTAGCAGGAGCTGGATTGGGAGGATTTGTAATGGCAAACCCTCTGAAAATTATCAAGGATTCAGGAATATCCGTATTAGAAACATTTGGCTATAAAACTATTGACCAAAGTACCTACTGCAACATCCTAAAATTACTTTATATCTTAATGTACAATTTAAAAAAAGGATCTCGAAATGAAATTGAAAATCATATAGACGATCCGTACAACTCAACGATATTCAATTCTATACCGACAATTCTAGAAAACCATGAATTAACAACTTTCATCTGTGATTATATCAGAATGCTAATTATTGGAAACGCTAGAAGCTATGAAATTGAAAATCTAATGGATGAAGAACTTGATATAATATTATATGAAAAGTTGAAAACTTATCATGCAATGTCCCACATGAGTGAATCCTTTCCTGCCATTGGAATAATAGGCGCTATATTGGGCATTATCAAAGCTATGGGTAATTTATCACAATCACCTAAAATACTGGGAGCAGCAATCGGAGTATCATTAACTGGAACGCTTTTAGGGATTTTACTCTCATATTGCGTATGCAATCCCCTTATTGCACAGATCAAATCCACTAAATTAAGACAGCATCGATTGTATATCATGGTGAAAAAAACACTTATTGCTTATATGAACGGAGCTGTACCTCAAGTAGCCATCGAGTATGGGCGCAAAGTCTTACCTTTATCTGAAAGACCTTCCATAGAAATTGTAGAACAGGAAGTTCTACAGTATAACCATAATACGCAGGCATCTTAAAATATGCATGGGAAAAATATATCTCCATTACATCCTATACTACTCGCTCGCCTTACAGGTAAACTAGGGGATAAAAAAACTATTGAGAAAATATCATCTAACTTGGGATATGCATACACTCAATTTCTTCCGAAAATATTCAAAGAGAATATGGATGTCGACATAGATATATCTTATGTTAACTGTCATTCAGGAAAATTTTCTCATGCCATCAACTCGTTCAAAGAAAACTTCGTTTTTCATCTAGCTTCTTTACGTGGATGGTCATGTAATTTTTTCATGGGATGTAGCAATAATCTGGTGATTACACTCCTTGAATATCTACTTGAAGCACCTCCCGAAAAAACACAAAAACCACATAATCGCCCTTTATCAACTGTCGAAAAAAAACTAGCAAAGCGAATTATAGACCAAATATCCACCGTTATTCATCAATGTATATCCACTTCTCAAGATAGAGTTACTCATATCAATGAATTTTATGACATTGATTTTTTGAAGAAAAGCACAACTAAACTGTCAAATGAATTCGTTACAACAATAAATATGACTATGAATATAGCAGATATCATCTGCTCATTTGCCCTCATCATACCTCAAGAAGCATTAATCAAAACAGTGCTAATACCTTCTTCACACGATAAATTAAAAAATAAAACGGAAGATTTAAATGACTCATCGATTAATCAAAGATATCAATTAAAAGTAAATATTGATACCCGTATTGATCTCCAAAAAATCAAATTAAAAGATATTCTAGAGCTAAAAATAGGACAAGTTATCCCCTTTTTGAATAAAGACAAGAAGTGCGCCATTTTAAGTGCCAATGGTAAAGAAATTTATTCCTGTGAATTAGGTCGCATTGGCAAAAATTATACAGTCCGCGTAAAGGATAGAATAAATTTTGATCAAGAAATTTTTGAAAATTTTTTACATAAAAAATAAAAGATAATTTTTCATAAATATTACTTAGAAAGTAAAATAATGGATATTGATAATCATTTACCAGATACTAATAACTCTTCTTCAGATGATAATAGTGAAAAACTCATTCAAGAAGATGATTTTGATAATATCTCAGAACAAATATCACTTGATTCAAATAATATACTTGAAAAATCTACGAATAATTTAGATATGATCTTGAATATTCCAGTAAACATTCAAATTATATTGGGATCTTGTGATATGCAAATTTCTAATCTCATCAACTTATCTAAAGGAGATGTCATCACGCTCGATAAACGAGTAGGAGAACCTATAGATATTACAGTAAATAATCAAAGAATTGCAAAGGGAGAAATAACAATTATGGAAGAGGATGATATGCACTTTGGAGTTCGAATATTAGAGATTACAAATTATAGGTAGAATCTTTTTAACACAATATTTTGCATATTAAAATCACATAATTAACTTGATAAGAAGGCATATCAGTCTTGAACAAAACAAAAGAAGACACAGTATCTTTTAGAAACATCTATAAAGAAATGTCACAAATTCCTCTCACACAAAAAGACAAAGCAACCGCTATTCTTTTAGCCATGGAGAAAAAAGTTTCTGGCAAACTTTTAAAATATTTTACACATGCTGAATTAAAAGAAATCGTTTCTTCCGCAAAATTATTACCAGAAATACCACCAGAAGATCTAGAAGATATCATCGATGAATTTGAATCTCTTTTTATTGCAGGGATTGGACTTACAGAAAATTCTAAAAATATAGAAAGTATTTTAAAAGAAGGCTTGGAACCAAATGAGATGGATCGATTGCTCAATAAATCAGATATCTTTCAAGATAATGATAATTCTACATGGGATCACTTGAAAGAAATAGACCCTACTGCTATCGCGAATTTTTTGTCGAAAGAACATCCTCAAACCACCGCTTATGTACTATCTATGATGCCACCATCAATTGGAGCCAATGTTTTATTACAATTTCCCAATAAAATACATGCTGATATTATGAAACGTACCGTCAACTTGCAGAAAATAAATCCTTATATGCAGGAAACTATAGAAAAATGCATCGTAGAAATGATCTCTCAAACAAATTCCCATACCAGTACATCTGGATCAGAAAAGGTAGCCAGTCTTATTAATGAACTAGAAAAACCTCAAGTTGATAAACTTCTCAACTCCTTACAAGAAGAAAGCAAAGAAGCCTTCGATAAAGTGCGTCCTAAAGTATTCCTCTTTGAGGATTTGATCTCCTTATCACCTCAAGACCTATCTATTGTATTAAATAATATATCACTTGAAGTATTAGGGAAAGCTATACATGGCTCTTCTAAAGAAACACAAAGTAAAATACTTCATTGCCTTAGTAATCGTCAACGTAAAATGATAGAAGAAAATATTAGCCTCAACGATTCTCACATAGCCCCACGAGAAATTGCTTTTGCTCGCCGTTCTATAGTACAAGAAGCGATTTCCCTTTTAAAAAGCAATAAAATAGCGCTACAAAATCATATCTACAAGGAATAATAATAACGTTGCATAAAGAATTAAAAAGCATCAAAAATATGATAGGAAATAAATTTGTCTGAAAATAATAATTCTGACAATAAAACAGAACCCCCTTCTCCTAAAAGAATTGAGGACGCACTCAACCAAGGCGATGCGCCTATTTCACGTGAAGCATATTTATTTTCCTCAATCCTAGCATGCCTAATTTATTTATTGTTTTTCTTTTCCTCAGGGACCTATAGTTTAACATATGATCTGCACATTTTGCTTGCAAGCGCTACACAACGAAAATTAGAAGGTACATCCTCTCTAGTTCCTCTTTTAGTAAATTTATGTTTAAGTGCTGGCAAATTAGTTATCCCTGGACTATTGCTTTTGATAACATTTGGCATTGGATCTTACTTAATACAAAGAATCCCAGCTCTTAACTGGAATCATATACAGCCATCATTCAAAAGAATATCATTCCGTGAAGGAATAAAAAGAATTTACAGCGTTAATAATTTGATGAACTTTATCAAATCACTTGCGAAGATAACACTAGTAGGAACTATCATTGTAATTTCTCTAAAAAATAATTATTTCACAATGGTGGATTTCATAACTTCTAATCCCCAATTAATATTATACAATACTTTTTTCACAATACGCAAAGTACTAATCATTATCTTACTATTCATAGCGATATTAACAATTTTAGATGTCGGATGGACTTATTACCAATGGTATTTGAAACTAAAAATGTCTAAACAAGAAATAAAAGACGAAATAAAACAATCATATGGGAATCCTATGATTAAAAGTCGTCAGAAATTCATTGCACGATCTAGAATGCGACATCGAATGGTAGAAGCTACATCCCGCGCAACGCTTATTATAACTAATCCGACACATTATGCTTTAGCATTACGATACATACAAACAGAAAATGATGCGCCAGTTCTAGTCGCTAAGGGACAAAATTTAATTGCCCAAAAAATGCGTAAAATTGCCTCTGAAAAAAACATACCTATATTTGAAGAGCCGTTATTAGCGAGATCTTTATTTAAACAAGTACCTATCAACAGTACTATACCGCCAGTTTTTTACAAAGCAGTTGCACAATTAATACATAAAATATACCATAGGAAAAATTAATTAATTCTTGGAGTAGAAAAAAATCAGTTAATATATCCAAAACGAATCGCTTTCGCAATTGCTTGAATGCGATTGACGGAATCTAACTTAACCGTTGCTGATCCAAGATATGCATTAACCGTGTGTATTGACAATCCTAGTTTTTCGGCAATCTCTTCACTTGTATAACCATCTCCTGCTAACTGTAAACACGAAGTTTCTCGTTCTGTAAGATTTCTATTCGCAGAAGAACGCTTTTTAAAAAGCGCTAAAAAATCCATTATTACCTGATAACAAGCGCCATGTGCCTCAACAATGACTTCGTTAGAAAGCATAAGACATTCTGCAGTAAAAACAACATATCCATTTTTATGGAAACCAAGACTAACAGGAAAAGCAATGCCTGAAAATGGCAATAATCCTCGCTCTAATCTTACCGACAAATTCCCTGATGATTCAATCAAATTTTCTTCCTGTATACTCATACTTTGCCATATTATTGGTAAAAGCCCTGAATTAAAGTGAAATAAAAAATCGTCTCCATATGTTTCAATCAAAATATTTGAAACATCACTACTATCCGCATCATAATTATGCAATTCACAAACAAGTTGCTGACGTCTTGGAAAATCTAAAGCACAATTAATCGTATACAAAACAAAATTTCTTGCTTTGATTCTATTTTGTATTAGACTTAACCTCGTAGAGAGTTCCAACAGACTAAACGATTTTTTTTCTGTAGACATATTTTCGGACAAGTTTCTTACCTCAAAATTATTTGGTTAATTTGTAAAAATTCACTTAAACAATATTGTTACGCACAGCATACGCTATCGCTCCAGATCTAGTTTTTGTGGCTGTTTTACGCATAATGCTCGCAATATAGTTGTTGACAGTATTGCGAGATATACCAAGTATAACAGCTATCTCATCACTGGTTTTTCCTTCTGAAATCCAGGTTAAACATTCAATTTCACGCCCTGTTAATTCAAAATCCTTACCCAAATGTACATCATAATTTTTGAAAACATTCGCTTGATAAGCAGCAAGCAAACCTATTTCCCACAAACGATCCCGTAAAATGACACGCCCTTTAGGAAACAATAACATCAACCCAATACGTATCCGAGCCACATCAAATGTAAGAGCACAATAACGATTATCCATACCAGAAGGAAGATCTACATTTTCTGGAAGAGTATGAAAAACAGGACAAAACAACTCTGTTGGCCGTTGTAAAACATTATAGTATTTCTCTTTTTCACTTAATGCCATGCATCGAACTAAATCAAACGGCCAATCAGAACTCACTATAGAATCTAATTTTTGTTCTTGAAAAAGATCCCATCGTACTAATAAGAAATGGCTCGCCCCAACATACTCGGTAAGTGCATACATTCTCATTGTCCAAGAAACCGTACAATCTAAAGGAATCATACGTGCCAACAAATCACTGCGTGTTGGAAGATGTGATACAACAGATGTTCGTTGTTCATCTTCTCTATTTAAAACAATATTCACCTGCTGCATTTCGAAATTCATGATGCAAATTACTTTCAAAGATATGACGTTTTAATATCAGTCAAAATCACATTTGTTGCCCACATGTTTCACATGAGGAAAATGAATATTTTCTATCTTGTATAAAAATTCCACTTATTGGTTTAAGATAAAAAGTCTAAAAATCAGAAAGAAATTGAATTACAAAAAATAACTGTCAACCTATAAAAAACAAATATAAAAACTATATTTAACAATTATACCACTCTTTTCCAAAGAGTCATTAACGAGCAGTAAAAAATGTTATAAAATGATACAATAAACACCTAATTATTCCATAATATGGTCATTAAAAATCAATTAAAAAACAGTATCCTGGCTAATATGTTGAGTATATCGGCTTTCTATTTCAGATCTAGCCCATTTTCGAAGAATTTTAGCAAAGCGTTCTTCATTTATTTCAATCATATGCAAAAGACGCTGATCAGATTGATTGCTAACATAACTATTAATCCGATATTTCAAATGATCCCTATATGAAAAAATATCTTGACCATCAGAATCTAAAGATAAACCATCTCCTGTATCCACTGTAGAAGCAATAGAAGGAGTTTCTAAGAGAGGCTTTATCCCTGCCTCTTCTTCTTTTATGCCATCCATATTCTTGATTCTACGTAATACATATACCCCTAAAAAAGCCACAAGTGCTATGACGGATAGAACAATTAACGCATTGACAATCAACGAGAAATTCCGCGATAAAATATTCAAGAAACTCACTTGATCAACAACAGGATTTAATAATTGATTATTCAAAAAATCCATCGATGTAATAGTAATGGTATCACCACGCTTGGAACTAATCCCTGCCGCGGCAGAAACTATTTTATTTATATCAGATAGATAAGAATCAATCTTACCTGGCTCAGCAGATTGGCCTAATATTTCTACAAGACGCCCTTTATTCACTACAACCGCAATTGATAAACGCTCTAATTTATAATTATTGTGGGTGGTAAAAATATTTTTTGTATTAATTTCATAATTACTTTGCTCCTCCTTTTTATCCGTATTTTCTAACGAATGAGGAAGGGGAATTTTCCTGTCAGGGATATGAGGAATATTTTGCTCAACAGTGACAGCAGACTCTGGTTGATTAGTTTCTGATCTTTGAAAATCTTTAGATAGATGAACAGAACGTTCTACCCTAGAATCAGGATCATAAACTGTTTCCTTAATTTGCTGTACATCAGTATTTAATTCAGCTACTACGGCCGATCGAAAATTATCTACCCCCAAAAAAGACGCTAGAGACTTATTAATATTCATTTCAATTTCATTTTGGACAGCCTGTACTATACTTAGAGACTTCCCAAAAGTATTTCTTTCTAATTCACTAGAACCCAATAATTTCCCCGTAGAATCAAGAACTGTCACATCATCAATATCAAGATTTGGAACTGCGGCAGCAACAAGGTGCCTAATTGCTTCAGCTGATTTATAAACAGATGGATTAATAGCTCGAATCATCACTGAAGCTGTTGGTTTAATTCCAATCTTCCTAAAACTGCCCATATCAGGCATCACAATATGTACACGCGCAGATGCAATTCCAGAAATATCTTGAATAGTACGGGCAATTTCTCCCTCAAGCGCACGCACTCGTGTAATCTCTTGCATAAATGAAGTCAAACCAAAAGAATTTACTTTATCAAAAAGTTCATAGCCAGAATTGCTAGAACTATTGGGTAATCCCTTATCAGCAAGATGAATACGTGCCTTACCTACCATATTATAAGGCACTGAAATACTGGAACCATTATCAGAAACTCGAAAATCTATATTAGCCTCTGATAACGCAATAGATATTTTATTAACATCGGAAGACTCTAATTTTACATAAAGATTATCATAATGTGGACTACTTATAAAAAGCCCCGCCACTATAAATAAAATTATGGAAATTAGGATTGCCGAAGATAAAATTAATATCCGCGTCCGTCCTAAAGACGTTCCACTTTTGAAAAATTGTAATACTTGATCTACAATAGCCACTTTTTTCCCACTGAATACAATGGTCTACACACTTAACTTTTTGTTAACCTATGGATATAAGCTTGTGCGAAAGTGACATTTTTTAATAAAAGTAAATATATCTAGCAAAACCATAATCTAATCAGGCATTTTCTAACGATAAAAATTAAGAAATAACGCGGTAAATATGCAAAATATATTCGTGACAACGATTCCAAAAAAATCCATCAAATGTTTTATTGTCATAACATAAATTTATGAGTATAATGGTGACATTATTAAGTTGCTTCCTGATGCATTCCCCTTTATTTTAAGAAGTAAATTCAAGTTTCATTCATGAAAAAAATTCATAAAGTCGCAATTCAAATGGATCACATCTCGACCATCAAGGCAGAGAAAGATTCAACATTTGCAATAGCGTTAGAAGCACAAAAACGCAAATATCAGCTGTTTCACTATACACCAGATCAACTTTATATACGTGATAATAAAGTTTACGCAAAGACGCAATTGCTTTCCTTATATGACCAAAAAGAGCAATACTACTCTCTTGGAGAAGAAAATAATGTTGATCTCTCGCAAATGGATGTCATACTAATACGTCAAGACCCTCCATTTAATATGCATTATATTACCAGTACATATCTTCTGGAAAAAATAAATTACAAAACACGAATAGTGAATAATCCTTTTTGGATACGAAATTCTCCTGAAAAAATTTTTGTCACTGAATTTTCAGAATTGATGCCCCCTACTCTCATTTCTCGAGATATTCATCAAATTACCCAATTTTACTTAGAAATGAAAGATGTCATTATCAAACCTTTATATGGCAACGGTGGCATAGGCGTATTCCGCATGACCCCAGGAGACCGTAATTTCTCTTCCTTAATAGAAATGCTCTTCGAAAAATATCCCGAGCCCCTTGTTGTACAATCTTACTTGCCCCAAGTAAGGAAAGGAGATAAACGTATTCTTCTGCTAAACGGAGAACCCGTCGGCGCCATTAATCGCATACCTTCTGAAGTCGATAATCGTTCTAATATTCATGCTGGGGGGAAAACCGAACTAATACAACTAACGCAAAACGATCAAGACATATGTAACCGTATCGGAGAAAGCTTACGCAAACGCGGACTTTTCTTCACTGGAATTGATATAATCGGTGATCATATCACAGAAATTAACATTACTTCACCAACTTGCATACGTGAAATCCATCAAAGTGGTGGAAATGATATAGCCTCACTATTCTGGGATGGAATTGAAAAAAATACAAATCCCTTCCAGAATAGTTATATGCCATAAAAAAGGAAGAATGATTATCAGTTATTTTTTTAATAAATCACGAATTTCAGTCAGTAATTGTACATCGGCTGGGGTTTTGGAATCATCTGGCTTCTTAATTAAATTATTCACAAATTTTATAAGAACAAAAACTACTATTGCTATAATAAGAAAATTGACTAGCACACTAATAAAACTTCCATAAGCCAATACAGCTCCTTGTTTACGTGCCTCAGAAATCATAGAGGATGTAATCCCTGATCCCAAAGGAAAAAAATAATTGGAAAAATTAGTCCCGTTCCCCATAATAAAACCTATAATTGGCATCATAATATCTTCAACAATAGATTGAACAACACGATTAAAGGCCCCTCCAACTATAATACCTACGGAAAGATCTATCATGTTCCCACGAGCAATAAATTTTTTGAACTCATTACAGTATAGGAATATCTCGCAACATTTGGCACCCTTTCTACATAATTTCATGTGTATTGCCTCTCATCACCGTTAAAATCCTATTTTTTAATATACATAAAATTTTAATTATTTACTAATGAAAAACTTCACTGTAAAAAAACACATCGGCTTATACTAATCATCAACACATAAACTATTAATATCGAACCTACGCTACACCGTAAAAATAGTAATTGTATAATAATCGCATATTCCACCTAATGATTTTTCAAAAAATAAATAATAATATTATGTTCTCATATACTTGTGATGAAAATAAGTTTTTAATTTAAATACTGTATCATTTTGATAAAAAATGTATTATTAAAAGGAAAATTACGTGCAAATATCATATATTTTAATGGCATTGTGCTAAGGCAATTAATAATTTTCAGTAATTTGAGATATAGTAATTTACGATATAATGAATTATTTATAATTATTGATGAAATTAACAATTATGCTATACGATATTGAAATTGTAGGGAGATTGATACCATTAATGGTATTTTTATAGTTGAGAACCGAACATACACACATAAAAGATTCCCATTGCAATAATTATGTAGTTATTTCATAGATCGATTCATGGTCTAAATTTTTCAAAAATTATTTTTCTTACTTAAAAACAGAATGTACAAACCCTACAACAAAAAAACCACCCTTCAGCAAAAAAAAATAGAATATGTATCATCATACAGATCTATCTACATACAAAAATATATAAAAATATTATGGAAAACACTTCTTTTCTCTACAATAATATTGAGCGGGACATCCAAAATATACGCAAAATCACAATATTCTAGCTTCATAATTGATGTAAAAGAAAAAAAAACAGATGGATTTCAGCAAGATGAATTACGATATCCAGCATCTCTAACAAAAATGATGACTCTTTATATTGTTTTTGAACAGCTAAAATCAAAAAAAATCCACTTACATACACAAATACCAGTATCTCGAACAGCCGCTAAACAAAACCCTTCCAAACTCCATTTAAAGGAAAATACTTATTTTACTGTAGAGCAAGGAATTTTAGCACTAATTACACGTTCTGCTAACGATGTTTCTACAGCTTTTGGAGAATTTATTAGCGGTTCAGAACAAAAATTTGCAATGCTCATGTCTAAAAAAGCAAAAAAAATTGGCATGAACCATACTATTTATAAAAATGCTAGTGGACTACATGACAAAAACCAAGTAACAACAGCCCGTGATCAAGCAACCCTTGGCATAATGCTTCGCAAAAAATTCCCAGAATATTATAAGTATTTTTCAATTAATAACTTCAGATACAAAAATAGAATTATTCTCAATCACAATAAGTTACTTAATAAAATGCAAGGCATAGATGGGATAAAAACCGGATATACACGAAATTCAGGTTTTAACATTGTCGTCTCATTACAAGATAAAGATCATTCAATAGTTGCTGTTGTTATGGGAATGCCAACTTATCAGAAAAGAGATCAAAAAGCATTACAACTTATTAATTCATTTTTGAATAAGAAAATATTAAACCACAAAAAAAAGAATATAAATGATGATCCTATATATTCATCCCATAAAAAATCTATGATGATACAAAAAATAAGGAGTTCGTTACATAAATCTAAAAAAAACCCTAATGCATCCACACCTCTCAATAAAAATAAAGGATAGAATAATATATTAAGGAAAATAAAAATAATATCTCAAATAATAGTTAAATATTTTCTGACATGTAAAACGTAATGTATATTTAAAAATTGAAACAATTCTTGTTAGTTTAAGCAAATTACCATTTTAATATTCAAAAATTTTTTACTCTATATTCACAGTCTTTATATATCATCACACCACAAGGATAGTGATTCAGATTTTATAAAGCATATAGGCTAATCAATGATATTCGAAAATCAATTTCTAGAAGATGTTTTAAAACACGATAGAAAAGAAAAAAAGATAAAATCACTTGCTCAAGTATTGCAAGGAATAGCAATACACGCCTTATTGACTAATAGAACTAAAAATATAAAATCAATAACCAAAGGGTTTATAGAATATTGGATTGCATATAACTCTCGTTGTTGGAGAATAAGCCAGCCAAGAGCATGCTTTTATATTCATATTGCTTATCAAGAAAGAAAAAAACCTGTATACATATGCATCGGGAAAACACCTAAAAATGCGACGCATAAAGGGAAAATATATCAATAATTTAAAAAAAAGAACACATAAACTCTGCAACAAAATGAGGAATTATAACAGTACATAATATCCCAAAATTGTATACAGAGTTTCTTTTGATTATTTAATTTTTAACGACACAAACCATCCCGCATTGTCAATCTTATTATTGGGTCGCACATCACCACTACTATCCTTAACCTTTAACAGAACAGAATCAGTCTTCTTTTCTTTCGCCTGCCTTATAAGAAGCTCAACATCTTTTATACAAACAACTTGCTTAGTATTAACAGATATAATATCCATCCCTTTTTGGATACCTTTTTGTTCTGCTTCTAAATTAGAATCTAAAGAAACAATCCGAACGGTTTTCTTATCCCCATCATGAACATCTTGCAATATCATTCCTAGTAATTCTTTCGTACCAGATAGCTTACGTTCTGAACGCACATCATTTTTTTCTACAGGATAAGTTCCTAAAACCACAGTAATAGAACGTTTGTTTCCTTCTTTACAGAGAGAAAGCTCTACTTGTTCTTTAGGGGAACGAGAAGAAATCTGCCATGCAAAATGTTGTACATCTTTTATCTCTTTTCCATTAAGCGCACAGATAACATCACCTTCTTGGATATCTACCTTATCTGCTGGAGATCCCGTGACAACAGATAAAACCAAGAAACCCTTGGTCCCTTTTAAACCGATCGGAGTAGCTAATTCTTGTGTTAAATTTTGCATATGGAGACCAACCCATCCATGATCCACACTTCCTTTTGAAATTAAAGAAGGAATAGATTTTTTAACAGTTGATGCCGGGACAATAAAACCAATCCCCATATTTGCATTAGAAGAACCCATAGTGAGAATTAAATTATTTACGCCTATTACACGTCCCGAAGAATTAAAACAAGGTCCTCCAGAGTTTCCTTTATTTATCGGCGCATCAATTTGTATGAAGCTTCCTGGTTTACCAGATAAATAGCGATCAAGTGCGGAAACGATTCCAGCATTGACACTTCCACGTAACCCTAAAGGATTTCCAATAGTAAATACTGTTTCCCCAAGACGAACATTACTCATATCTTCAAACTCTACAGGAACAAATTTTTTATCGCTTTTTACTTTTAATATAGCTAAATCAGAAAATATATCTGTGCCAACAATCTGAGCAGGCAATTCTGTCTCATCTGAAAGAACAACACTAAAACTAGCGCCATCCTCAATAACATGATTGTTTGTAATAATATAACCGTCATCAGTAATAAAGAAACCAGATCCAGCAGTAACTGATTCCAGTCTATCTGAAGATCCACGCCCTTCATCCGGTAAAAAATTTTGGAAATAATGTCTCAAAGGATGATCTTCAGGAAGATTACCAAAACCATAAAATTCCAACAACTCTTTTTCCAATAATTTTTTCTTTGGCTTAATAAAAACGGATACAACAGAAGGGGAAACACGTGCCACAACGGTAGAAAGATCTACTCCAGGCACAACCCGAGCCTCCGCAGCAAAACACAAACAACCCATAATGACAAACATTAGTATTAGTGCCGAAACAAAAACACTCCTAATGGATAAAATATTAATTTTAAACATATTGAACAACTCTACTCCTAAATCAAAAATAAAAAATACAAACCAAAATCACAGCAATTGATATCAAACTAAAAGTTGAACAATAAGATTCGCAATTATACCATATAATAGTACACAGATTGTTGAAAATATCTATTAAATCTCTCTTATATAATCAACTATAAAATCCTATAATTTAAATAGAGCAAAATACTCATTACAACACAATGATCACATAGAAGATCTTCAAAAACAATTAAAACTACAATAAATACATCTAAAATTCTTTTGACCATAAATTGCAATAAAAGAAGTTTATATAAAAACTATACTAAAGATTCCCAAAACATTGTAAATCATCCTAAGGAAAAATTCATTATGAAAAAATATTAATCCTACCTATGCATAATATTTACATTGAGAATATTCTTTTTTCTTATGATCGTTCTCAGGAGCAATATCCAGAACACGAGTATTTGGGAGGATAGCAATTACCTCAACCCCTTCCCGTAATTGCGACTTAATGAGGAATTTACCACCATGATTAGCTATAATAGATTGTACTATAGGAAGACCAAGCCCAACTCCTTGTTCAGCGCTATTAATGGCTATAGACCCTTGCCCAAAAGAAGATAAAACAATCGGCATTTCCCCTTCGGATATTCCTGGACCATTATCTTTTATAGAAATATATTGCCCTCCTCCAGAAGTCCAACCAGCTGTCACATGCACTCTCCCACCAGTAGAAGTAAACTTTACAGCATTAGAAAGAAGATTTAGGATGACCTGTCGCATGCCTTTTTCATCAGCCCATACAGGAGAAAGAGTCAGGTCCGTTTTTTGCAATATTTCAATATTTTTTTCTTGTGCTCTCAACTGCAACATAATTACACACTCATGCACAATATCAACAAGAGATATAGAAGATTCAGTAAGCTCGTATCGTCCTGCTTCAATCCGCGAAAGATCCAATATTTCATTAATAAGATTTAAAAGATGCTGCCCAGAACGATGAATATCTCCAATATATTCTTTGTAAATCTCATTGTTCAGCGGACCCATTGTCTCTAATCCCATCACTTCCGAAAATCCTAAAATAGCATTCAAAGGAGTTCTTAATTCATGCGACATCGATGCAAGAAAACGAGATTTAGCAAGATTTGCTTCTTCTGCGCGTTTTCTTGTCTCATCTGAAAGAGATTTTGCCACTTCTAATTCGGTGATAAGATCATCTTTCTCAGCCTGACAAGAAAGAATTTTCACGTTAGATTTAAACAAATGATAGGTTATATAAGTGAAAAAAGATAGTGCCATAACAAGCATTCCAGCAAGACTGATATCCAAAACATGCATACTCATAATTGCTTGCGTGCTAAGCGCTACTATAACTGGGAAAAATGATAAGAAAACAGCATACGGTAGCATAAAATTGGACAATGCGCTAATTGACAAAGCAATGAGTAGAGTCGCACTTTTATAAATTGTCAAATATTCTGGTGTCCACGTACCTGGCTCAATCAGTGTCAAAAGAGTCCAACATAATCCGATGGCAATCTGTCCTATAAGAAGCCATATACGCCATACATATACCCTTCCTACTTTGATATCGCTATCCAGTACCTTTTGACCTAATGAAAGATTCGCAGCATACACCGCCAATGTTATAAGAGACCATATAGGAAGTATAGGATTTTGAGTAAACCAAGTCCCTATGTTAGCGACAAGCAAAACAAAAAGCGGTAAAATTGGAGAAACACGAAACAACGACTCAACGTGCAAAGTTACAATTTCTCGGTCAAAATCACTCTTAGCAGAATGCTTCATCTCTGCATTATCTATGTTAGAAGATGTGAGAATATTAGAATCCTCATCTTGATTTTCTTGTGACCTATACACTATACTCTTAACTATTCTTTGACACAAATCGTTATAGACATTTATGTTTTGTGAAACCGTCAAATCTCTATAGTATATTGAACATGATGTTTTAAAATAAAATTAACATGAAAGGAATGATTATCAAAATAAAAACGATTAATCTATCTCACTAGAATATTTTGACTTTTTGCTATGATATGAACTATCTAAAAATGCGCTAGCATATAAAGGCGGTAATGCAAAGGTGATACTTAAAAAATATTGACTATCATGGTACAACTCACTTTCACACAATCATAGAAAATTAGGTTAAAATCATTTTTTGTAATCATTGATCGACAATTGTTGTCTGAATATAGTTCTTTTAGACTGTGAAGTGAAATCGCACGATAATCATAAATGTAGAACCTTATCAAAGGAATCTTTTAAATTTACAAAATCAATCCAATAAAAAAATGGAGACTTTCATGAGTGAACAAAAAACTGAAAAAGAAAAAAATCCAAATTCTTTAAATGAAGAATCTGATGTTAATCCTCTTGAAGAAGCAACGAATAAATTAGAAGAATATCGCGATAAATATCTGCGAGTTATTGCAGACATGGAAAATCTACGTCGTCGAACCGATAGAGAAATACAAGATGCTCAATCTTATTCAATAGCAGCATTCGCACGTGATATGCTTGCTGTTTCGGACAACCTTTCTCGTGCAATCGATTCTATTAACCTAGATAGCGAAAAAAATAATGTGAATTCATTTAAATCATTGATTGATGGTATAGAAATGACCAAACGTGAGATGGTTTCAACGTTGGAAAAATATGGTGTTAAAAAAATTGATGCTGAAAATCAAAAGTTTAATCCAAATATGCATCAAGCTATGCTTGAAGAGCACAATGATACAATCCCTGCTAATACCGTAATAAAAGTAATCCAAGATGGATATGCTATAAATGAACGTGTCCTCCGCCCTGCTTTAGTAAGCGTTTCTAAAGAAAAAATCCAAGATCCCGTAGAAAAAAACTCTGTATCTGCGAACACAGAGGACAATAACAAAAAGCAAACAGATAAATGATTTTCACGCAAATATATCCTATATCTTTTTTCAAAAAAACATACGTTCCTTTCCTCACAAAAGGGAAGGAAATAAAAACGCATCTAAACACTGTATTTTATCGAAGTATAGGAGATATATTAGATATCTTCTTTTCTTAAGCGCTCTTTATATGGTTGTATACCTGTAGTCATGTAATGTATAGTTTCTGCGATGTTGGTAACATGATCTCCAATGCGTTCAATGTTTTTAGAACAAAAAAGCAGATGGGTGCATAATGTGATCTGACGTGGATCTTCCATCATATACGTCAACAATTCTCGAAACAATGACGTATGCATAGCATCTAATTCACCATCACGATTACAAATCGATTGCATTTTTTCTGTTGACCTACTACCATAAGCATCCAATATCTCAGATATCTGATCTAACGACAATGCTGCTAATGGCTCAATAGTCCAAACTAACTTTTTAGGAACACCGAACATCTGCAAAGCCAAAACACGTTTTGCAGTATTTTTAGCCAAATCTCCAATACGCTCCAAATCAGCCGCTATTTTAATTGACCCAACTATCTCACGTAAATCAGATGCCATTGGCTGACGTTTAGCAATTGTTATAATTGCCTTATCTCCTATATCCCTCTCTAATTGATCTAGAATAATATCTTCATCAATGACTTTATGCGCAAGAACAACATCCCCTCCAATAAAAGATCGCACTGAAGAATCAACCATCTTTCTAGACATCATCCCCATTTCTACAATCCGTTTAGAGATAAAATCTAACTCTTCATCGTATGCAGACAATATATGACACGACATATTCTACTCCTTTTTAAAAAATAAAATGAATTACTAATCGCCCTATTAACCAAAACGCCCCATGATATAATCCTGAGTTCGCCGATCAGATGGAGCCGTAAACATTTTATCAGTATTATCTTCTTCCACTAGATGCCCCATATGAAACATAGCAGCTCGCTGTGATACACGAGCTGCTTGTTGCATCGAATGTGTTACGATAACAATAGTAAAATTCTCGCGTAATTCATGAATTAATTCCTCTACAGAAGCTGTAGCAATCGGATCAAGCGCAGAACAAGGCTCATCCATCAAAATAACTTCAGGGTTAACCGCCAAAGCGCGCGCAATACAAACACGTTGTTGTTGCCCCCCAGAAAGAAGCAAGGCATCGTGAAAAAGTCTATCCTTAACCTCATTAAATAATCCTGCCTTTTTCAAGCTCATTTCTACAATTTGATCTATATCTTCTTTATTATTTCCTAGGCCATGTATTCGTGGTCCATATGCTACATTATCGTATATAGATTTTGGAAAAGGATTGGGCCTTTGAAATACCATCCCAACCCGAGCACGCAATCTCACAACATCAACAGAAGATTGATAAATATTTTCTCCATCTAAAATAATTTCACCAGTAAAATAACAATTATCGATTGTTTCATTCATCCGATTTAAACAACGCAGAAAAGTTGATTTTCCACACCCTGAAGGACCTATTAACGCCATCACTGAATTCTTAGGAATTTTCAGGTTTATATCAAATAAAGCACGTTTCTCCCCGTAGCATACAGATACATTATTGCTTATCATTTTATAAATCTGACTCATAACGATATATTAAAAACCCTTCATTACCAACGTTTTTTAAATCTATTCCTCAAACATATCATGGCTATATTAATAACAGCTAGAAAAATCAACAGTAGTAATATAGCGCCAAATGTCTTCTCAACAAACGATCTTTCTGCATCATATGCCCATAAATAAATTTGAACAGGAAATGCTGTGGCAATATCTGTAAAACCTTCTGGATAATCTGTAACAAAAGCAATCATTCCCACAAACAAAAGCGGTGCTGTTTCTCCTAATGCACGCGCTAAACTAACCGTAGATCCTGTCAAAATAGCAGGCATTGCCAATGGCAAAACATGATGAAACACAGTCTGAACCTTAGAAGCTCCTAATCCTAATGCAGCAGATCGAATAGACGAAGGAACAGTCCTCAACGCCACACCCGTAGAAATAATAATACTAGGCAATGTCATCAAAGATAAAATCACACCACCTACAAGTGATGTAGAACGTGGCATATTAAAAAAATTAATCAGCATAGCTGATCCAAGAATACCATATACGACAGAAGGAACCGATGCCAAATTGTTAATATTAACCTGAATAAAACTAGAAAAAAAACCTTTAGACGCAAACTCCTCTAAATATATAGCAGAAGCAATACCCAAAGGAAAAGATAATGCTATAACTATCAATATCATGTACAAAGATCCAATCACCGATACGCCAATACCTGCTACTTCTGGTCGACTAGAAGCCCCATTTACAAAAAAACCATAATTAAAACGCAATACCATCGAGCCATCTGATTGCAATTTTTTAAACCACTTCAACTGATCATTAGAAATCCTACGCATATTTTCAGGCAAAGAAAGATCTGTATACCCCTTAAAAGCAAAATCAACATTAGAATTGGTTAATAATGATATCTCTACCGTCTTGCCTATTAAAGATGGATCTGCAAGTAAAATTTTTTGGAGTCGATAACGAGCCGTAGTAGATATCATCTCACTCGCTCGCCCTAGTAATACATGATCAGAATCAGGAATATCCAGTTTACGTGCTAAAGATTTTCGCACTAATAAATTGTAATTTGCTTTCAATAAAACAGAAGGATCTGCAAAACGCTCTTTACGAGGATCAATAATCGCTTCTGAAAATTCTATTGGCAAAGAAATCTGTGTTTGCCATAAAGCACCAATACCTTTCGACGCAATAGAATATAGTAAAATAATCAGAAAAATAAAAACAGTTAAAACAGCTATTAAGCAATAAAAATGGAATAACCATTCAGAAATATAACGACGTTCTAATTTCTTTTTACTAACGGGAAACGATTTCATTCATACTTTCTCTTATATTTTTTCATGATATACGTGGCATAGATATTAAGAAAAAATGTGATACAAAACAATGTCAATCCCAACGCAAAAGCCACTAGTATCTGAGGAGAAGAAAAATCAAGATCCCCTGTTAATTGATTCATAATCTTAACAGTTATAGTGGTCATTGGTTCAAAAGGATTAATCTGAAGACGAGCAGCAACACCTGCCGCCAATACCACAATCATTGTTTCTCCAATAGTACGTGATGCAGTTATCAAAATAGCACCAGCAATACCAGGAAATGCTGCTGGGAAAATAACATATTTCATGGTTTCTGAACGAGTCGCCCCCAATCCCAAGGAACCATCTCTTAAAGCACGAGGAACAGCTGAAATAACATCTTCTGATAAAGATGAAACATATGGAACAAGCATCATACCCATCACTAAACCAGCGGTCAAAACACTTTGTGCTTCAATAAAACTTTTATAATTACCTGTAATCAAACCATTCATATATATAGAGATATCCCTTAAAAATGGCCCCACCAAAGATAATGCAAAAAAACCATAAACAATTGTTGGAATACCAATCAATATCTCTGTAACAGGCTTAATGATCGCACGCAACTTTTTAGGAGCATATTCTGCCATATAGATTGCGATCAACAAGCCAATTGGCACAGCAAACAACATAGCTATAAAGCCAATGTAAAAAGTACCTACCAATAAAGGAATAAGTCCAAATTGCCCTACAATATTACTATAACCAAAAGGTGGGGCACGAGGATCCCAGACAATACCAAAGAAAAAATCTCTTGCCGAAATTATACGAAAAAACATACGTGAGTTCGCAAAAAGCGAGATGATTATACCAAGTGATATTACAATAGAAAAAAGCGAACATATCTGTAGTAAAAAAACAGAAAATTTCTCAACTTTAGTACGTGAACAAAAATTCGGTTTAACCCGGGAAATCGCATATGCAAATCCCATCAAAGAAAACAAGGATCCGCTTAAATTCATCAACATTCTACTTTTATACGATAAACTTTCTTGGTAAAATGCTGCTTTAATAATCCAAGGACTTGGATTATGTGCTAAAATTATGTTTTGAGATTTTAATATATCAGATATATTCTCCTCACCTTTTTGTAGTTTTTCTCTTGTATCCAAATTTAGAGAAGGCAAAGAATCAGCAATCTTTTGCACCATATTGCAGGAAAACTTTCTTTCCCCTTCCTCTAAACCATGCAAATTAGAAGAGAACCTATCAGTAACCTGCATATCAATTATATACGGCGCAGCTAAAAACCATAATAAAAAAATGCAACCAAATGGGATGACAACATAAAGAGCTACATAAATACCGTAATAACTCTTTCTAGAATAAAGAAGCATATCATTCTTAGTAGCAAACAGTTTTGCACGAAAACATCCTAAAAAATAGGATACAAAACCTAAGAAGATTACACAAAAACTGAACAACAATGGAAACCATCCTTTTTAGGCAACGCAACCCAGATAACTAGCGAACAAGTTTGTTCCCAAACTATTTTTTCCAACCGTCTCTTCCAATTACAATAGAATCCAATAATATCTTCCGATATTTATCGTTAACAGGGATTAAACCATATCGAATAAGTTGAGAATCCGGATCCATCATTTCGTCTGAAATACTAAAATAAACATATTCTCTAAGACCAAAAACGTTTTTAAAATGCTGTTTTTTTACATAAAACAAAAGTGGACGCGAAATCGGATATAAACCTGATAAGATCGTACGCACAGAAGGCACAACACCATCAATTGATATAAGATTTAAAACATCAGCATTATTGTTATAAAAAGATAACCCTACGAAACCCAAAACATCTTTACTTACCTCTATTCGCGCTAAAGTTTCCGCATAATCACCATCCACCTCAACAGCAATGCCATCCTGTCTAACAGATATACACGAAGCATCCAACCGATGAACATCATATTTAAAAACATCCCGCATTTTCGAAAAATTTCCAGATCTCACACAACCTTCTCGTAAGACCTTTTGTTCTAACACTCCTCGAGTCCCATGTTTTCCACTTGGAATATAAATGGAAATACGAACTTCAGGCAAACCATTTCTTATATCTGACCATTTTTTAAATGGATTAACCACAATATTATTATTGATAATTAAATGAGAAGATAATGCCTTGTAGATATCCTCAATAGTCAAAGACATCCTTGCCATATTTCTATCACTAACTAGTAATATACCATCGTACCCTATTTTCACTTCTTGAATGTCAAAAACACCATTTTTTTTACACTCTTCTAATTCGCCTTTAGTGATTTTAAGAGAAGAATTGACAATATCGATAGTATCTTCACCAACACCTCGGCAAAACTCTTTTAGACCAACACTAGAACCCCCAGATTCAACATAGGGAGTCTTGAATTGGGAGAAATGTTCACTAAAATTTTCAGCTATAATCTTGGCATAAGGAAACAATGTAGCAGAACCTGCTACCTTAATACGGTCACGAGAAAAACTTTTTGTGCCACCACATATTTCTAAGAAAACAAAACACGTAATAAATACAGCAAAAAATCTCATGGAAACCCCTAAATATCGATATATTACGCTACTATGTGCCAATTAAAAACTCAACCATAATATAAATATTTTCGCGATAACACCATAAATAACATCATCTTTTAACTACAAACTAACCGAATTCAAAAACGCATAATTACAGAAAAATTCAATCATATTTCGAGAAATCATACTGCGCAAATCTTTGTATATCAATAAGATTACTGCAATAAAACATTTTACGTACTATTCCATATAGTATTATTTAATTATAATAAAAAAAACTGACATTTATTAAAAATAACCAAAAATATTATACTAAAATCGTTATAAAACATGAATTATAGAAAAACTTTGGCAACAAAAACTCTAAACATTCCTATCACTAGTAAAAATGAACAAACTACATCCTAATAAGATACACCTTATTTATTGTTTTCAAAACATCATTAAAAAAATAACTTAATATATCATGGATTGTGCTATAATTTTGGAATAAAATATTTGAACAACTAATCATTTCCATGTAATTATCACTAGCGCATTGTACAGTTAATATGTTGTACAGTTAATATTAAGCCACTTTAGCTCAGTTGGTAGAGCGCATCATTCGTAATGATGAGGTCACGTGTTCGATCCACGTAAGTGGCACCAATTAATAGTTCACCTATATTATTCTCCCGAAGGAAGAGAATGCTTTTTGATAATGTTGATTTGAGTTATACCAAATATCAAAAAAATTGGGAATGTTCCTATTGTCTTGAAAAAGATCCATGTTTCTGTAGAAAAATTCCGCCATACCGCCTCATTGATAAAAGCTAATAACAAGAAAAAATATGCCCATCGGATAGTAATCTTCCTCCAACCTATTGGATCTAACCATATAACCTGCGAAAAAATAAGGCGGATAAAACTTTTTTCAAAAAAATAACCTAAAAATAGCACAATAGAAAAAAGAGAATAGAAGAATGTAGGTTTCATTTTTATAAATGATTCATCACGAAACCAAATAGTCAAACCACCAAATAACAAAACGCATATCCCAGAAACTACTGGAACCATCCGAATTTCATGAAAAAAAATCCAAAAAATTCCTAACGATATAATTGTTAGCGCCATAAACAACAATGTAGAAACAAAAATAGTCCCTCCTAACCGTGATAATATAGGAAAATAAAGAAACAGTTTTCCCCCATACATATTACACAACCAAAAGACTATTCCAGGACTGAATCCTAATAAAAAATAAACGGTTTTATTTTGCGATTGCAATGTACTCATTTTTTTCCTCATCATGACCTAAACAGCCGGTAATAGCTGCAGAAAAATCTTTTGCCACAAAAGGCTCAAGATCATCGATTCCTTCTCCAGCCCCAAGAAAATACACGGGAATTTTATGCTTGACAACAACAGAAATAAGCCCCCCTCCTCGTGCTGTACCATCCATCTTTGTCATAATAAGCCCTGTTGTCCCAGCGACAGCATGAAACATCTCTACTTGACGCAAAGCATTTTGCCCAGTTGTAGCGTCTAAAACTTGTAGCACACTGTGTGGAGCATGAGAATCTACACGTTTTAAAACTCGAATCATCTTACTAATACCCGCCATAAGCATGGAATTATTATGAAGGCGACCCGCAGTATCAATGATCAAAACATCTACTTGCTTTGCTTGTGCCTGTTTCAAAGATTCATATGCAAGCGCTGCAGCATCAGATCCAATTTCAGAGCTCACAAAATCAGAACATGTCCGGTCTGCCCAAATTTTCAATTGATCAATAGCAGCAGAACGAAAAGTGTCCCCTGCTGCAAGCATTATTTTTAAGCCAGCATCTGACATTTTTTTGGCTAACTTACCAATAGCTGTTGTTTTCCCTACACCGTTCACTCCAACAACGAGAATAACGTGTGGCTTGTGCGCAAATTCCAAATCAAAAGGCTTGGAAAATGGTATCAACATTTTATAAATGTGTTCGGAGACATCTTGCAATACACGTTTAATAGGAACATCTTTATCATAATTTTTTGCAAGCAACTCCTCTACTATCCTCTGAGAAACTTCAACCCCCATATCAGACGAAATAAGCAGATCTTCTAATTCTTCTCGAACACTATTATCAAATCCTCTTCTTCTTAATATTATGTCCGCAATTCCTTCTTTCATCTTTGAAGAAGTAGATGCAAATCCTTTGGCTAGTTTTCGTATCCAAGACAAAGATCCCAATGTGACTTTCTTATTATTCAACCCATTCTCCAAAAAACTTTATCATCACCATTTTATAAAAAGAAAAAACGCACTTTTTAAAATATAGGGAATTTAGATAATCATCGAAATTAATCCATAAGATCTTCATCTTCGCAGTGAATAACATTCTGGGGAAAAATAAAATACACTGACCCTTCACATTTTAAAATATGCAAATACCTTTAAACTTCATTTTTTGTCCATTTTCCCGTTTTAATATCCAGCTTTCCATCCCATTCTTTATTTGCCTCTCCTGTCATAAAAACATGGTTATTCTCGTGCCATTCAATTGAAAGGCTTCCTCCCAACATTTTAACTGACACAACACGACCTGTTTTACCTAAACATCCAGAGGCAACAACAGAAGCGCAAGATGCTGATCCACAAGCAGCAGTCAAACCTGCACCACGCTCCCAAGTGCGCAAATTAAGATCTGAACAGGAAGTAACCTGCGCTATTGATACATTTACACCTTCAGGAAACATCGAATTCCTTTCTAAACGCTGCCCAAAACCACTGAGATCGTACTGATATATATCATTTTCTACAAAAAAAATTGCGTGTGGATTTCCCATGGAAACCACAAAAGGAGAATGTAAATAAAAATGATTAATCGGACCAATATGGAATTTATCCCTATCAACCTCATCAAATGGTTGCGCTAAGGGAATATGCTTCCAATAAAAAATTGGCTCACCCATATCAATGGAAATTGATCCATCGGCATTTACCTTAGCCACAATAAGTCCCCGTATAGTTTCAAAAGTAAAATATTTTGTCTTCATTTTAGATGAAAGAAATCGCACGACACAACGCATCCCATTTCCACAAGATTGCGCCTCAGATCCATCGTGATTTATAATCCGGATAAACGCATCAACCAACGAATTGTGCGAATCGTGAATGAACATAATTTGATCAAAATTAATGATATCATCCATAGATAACAAATTGATTGCATCTGTCGTTATATTATCAACACAACCCCGCATATCAACAACAATAATTTTGTTCCCTATCCCTTCCATCTTTGCAAAATCTACAAGAACCGACTGCATTATCCCCCCTTAACTTCAACCAACTTCCACATTAATATGGACATTGTTCAGCCAATAGATTCAGAACTTGACTCACAAAAATTTCAATGGTTTAGTTACCTGCCAACGATGTTAAACTATGTACAAATTTTTGAGTATATACCCAGTGCAATAGCTAGGCTTTTTATTCTCGAAACCCTCACTAATCTACTAATTTTTTGTTCATGATCATATCCAAATAAATTACTATCATAAGGTAAAAAACAGTGTTTGACAATTTACAAGAACGCTTCGGATCTATTTTTAAAAATATTACCGGCAGAGGACATTTGTCAGAAACAGATATTTCTAAAACCTTACAAGAAATACGCCGCACTCTTTTGGAAGCAGATGTCTCTCTTGAAGTGGTTCAAAATTTAAACAAAAGAGTTCAGGAGAAAGCCAAGGGAGAGAAAATTCTTAAAAGTATTCAGCCTGGACAAATGATTGTCAAAATTGTTTACGACGAATTGGTTGAAATCCTAGGAAAAGAACCCGTAGAAATAAATATCAATGCTCCTGCCCCTCTAGTTATCATGCTTGTCGGTTTGCAAGGATCTGGGAAGACGACAACAACAGCTAAAATTGCTCATAATCTGAAAACTATAAAAAAGAAAAAGGCGTTAATGGCTTCTCTCGACATATATCGCCCAGCCGCACAGGAACAACTGCGATATCTTGGAGAAAAAATTCAAGTTGACACACTCAAGATCGTCCCCAAGCAATCACCCGTAGAAATAGCAAACCGTGCCATACAAAATGCAAAAGATGGTGGTTATGATATTATTATTTTAGATACAGCAGGACGTAATCATGCTGACGATTCTCTAATGCAAGAAATAAGTGAAATTAAGTCTCTAACCAATCCTCATGAAATTCTACTGGTAGCAGATTCTTTAACGGGGCAAGACGCTGTTCATCTTGCCCGTAACTTTGATAAAAAAATTGACCTGACAGGCATTATTCTCACACGCATGGATGGTGATGGTCGTGGTGGAGCAGCCTTATCAATGCGTGCCGTCACAGGGAAACCAATTAAAGCTATTGGAACAGGCGAAAAAATCGATGATTTAGAAAACTTCTTTCCTGATAGAATCGCCAATAGAATTCTTTCTATGGGCGACATCGTGTCTTTAGTTGAGAAAGCAGCTCGTACCCTAGATGAAGAAAAGGCCTCTATAACAGCTAAAAAAATTGCTAAAGGTAAATTTGACCTTGAAGATCTAGCAGAACAACTGCGTCAAACACAAAAAATAGGAGGCATGAACTCTCTGTTACGCATGTTACCCGGAATACAATCTTTCAAGCAAAGAATCCCCTCTGATTTTGATGATAAAACCATTAATCATAATATCGCAATTATTTCTTCTATGACCAAAGAAGAACGTACTAATCCAAGTATTATAAAACATTCTCGTAAAAAACGCATAGCCGCAGGATCCGGCACTGATGCAGCAAGAATAAATAAACTTTTGAAATTATACAGACAAATAGCAGACATGATGCGTTCCACCAAGAACCTTGGCGGAGGGGGGAATGCATTAACTCAACAAATAATGGGAACTCTGAAAAGTAAACTAGGATTTGGTAAAAATGGGAAATTTCCAGGCATTTAAATTAATCGAGAACTTCTAGTGATTCAAATTATTTGAAAGAAAAAACGCGTGCGTACAATAAATCAACATTAAATAGTATATCAGCATAATACTTTATAAATAGGAGAATTTTAAAAAAATAATAATTTATCACATTTATAATAATCATCTTGTATCCCATAAATGTATTTATGACCTACTATCCTTGTACTATAAACACTTTAATGTATTGTGATCTTGATGATTTCAAGATAATTGTATATTTGGAACAGCGTTATATAAAAATCATAGAGCCCAAACTGTCGTCAACTTAAGATTCATTGTTATAAGGAGAGTTATTAATGACCCTAAAAATTCGTCTTGCTTGCGGAGGATCTAAAAATCGCCATCATTATCGTATTGTGGTAGCAAATTCCCGTAGCCCACGTGACGGGAAATTCATAGAAAAACTTGGAACTTGGAGTCCAACCTTACCAAAAGAAGACCCCATGAGATTCACAATGAATTTTGAACGTATTCAACATTGGATCAAAATGGGCGCACAACCAACAGATCGTATTATGTTTTTTATGGATAAAGCAGGGTTAATTAAACGTCCTCCTAAAAATAATCCCATCAAAGCAAAAGCCAAAAAGAAAACACTAGAACGTCTTGCGGCTAAAAAGAATGCAGAGGAACAGGCTATCGCATAAACATGCGAGCGCTGTAATCCTAATAAATGCTTGGTTTCTTAAAATATTTGGACTTCCGGTTTGATCTGATACGGTTCATGAGGTACGTATCGTGACCAAACTTGACAGGATGATTCTTATGGCTACCGTCGGAAAGACTCATGGTTTGAAAGGCGAAGTGTACATCGATTCATACGCAAATGATCCCATGGATTTAGATTGCTATGATTTGTATTCAGATAATAATCGTGAGATTAAAATATTAAAAATGTATCGCAAACAAAAAAGATTCATCGCTACATTGTATGGTATTGATAATGTTCATTCCGCATCTAAACTCCATAATTTGAAACTATACGCTAAACGCCAAGATTTCAAAGACGAAGAGCTAGAAGAAGATGAATTTTTCAATGCCGACCTAGAAGAAATGGAAACTTTTGATTGCAACGGCAAGCACTGGGGTAAAGTTTGTGGAATTTATAACTTTGGCGCAGGGTCTGTAATTGAAATAAAAAGCGATACAAATAAATTATTTATGATACCCTTTACTAAATCCGCAGTGCTAAACATCAATATGAAGGAAAATAAAATATTAATTGATCCCATCTCTGCAGGATTAGATAATATAAATATAAAAGACCACAATGATGTGACCCAACTAGAATCACTCGGGGACATATCATGACTTTTCACGTTAGCATCCTCACACTCTATCCAGAAATGTTCCCAGGACATCTAGGAAAATCCATAGCGGGGAAAGCACTGTCGCGCAACTTATGGTCAATGAACGCAATCCAAATACGTGATTTTGCTACAGATCGACACCATAGCGTGGATGACACCCCTTCCGGCGGCGGAGCGGGGATGATACTTAGAGCAGATATTCTAGGCAAAGCAATCGATTACGCAACATCTCAACACACGCAAAAAGACATCCCTCGAATCCTCCTGAGCCCTCGTGGCAAACCCTTAACACAAGAACGAGCACGACTTCTTGCGAATAACTCTGGTTTTATTGCTTTGTGTGGACATTTTGAAGGCATCGATGAGCGTATTATCCAAGCGCGTAATCTTGAAGAAATTTCCATAGGCGATTATATCCTCTCTGGCGGAGAACCAGCCGCCCTTATCCTACTTGATGTTGTCATACGTCTTCTCCCAGGAGTTTTAGGTAATAAAAAATCAGCGATTCATGAAAGCTTTGCAAATGGATTTTTGGAATTTCCTCAATATACTAGACCACAAATATGGGAAGGATTAACAATACCTTCCGTTCTTAATTCTGGGAATCATGAAAAAATAAGGAAATGGCGCGAAGAACAGTCCTTAGCATTGACAAAAAAATATAGACCTGATCTTCTTTCAAAGAAAGGTATCCCCAATACGCAATAGTTGTTGAAAAAATGAATACGCTCAATTTTATATTAAGAACGTATTTGATGAGTATAATTTATAATTAGTGGAGAAAATCGATGAATATAATTGACGAATTAGACCATAAAGAAATGGCCAGAATAGAGTCACAGAGAGTCCTGCCTGAATTCTCTCCAGGAGACACGATATGTGTCAAAACAGTCATTACAGAAGGAGATAAAAGCAGAGTTCAATCTTACGAAGGGATATGTATAGCACGATCCGGACGAGGCATTAATAAAAATTTTACTGTTCGAAAAATTAGTTACGGAGAAGGCATGAATCGCTTATTCCCTCTATATTCTCCCATGATACAGGAAGTCATAGTACTCCGCCGCGGGAAAGTTCGTCGCGCTAAATTATATTATCTAAAAAATCTTCGCGGAAAAGCTGCGCGCATTCAAGAAAATACTGGAAAACGCGCAAAACGTCTTAATGAAGAAGCACGTTTATCCGCCGCTTCTAAAAAACGCGTATCTGAATAGAGTCTTTAATTATTTTAAGATAAAGAATTTTTATGTAAGTGTAGAGTTTTCTCAATTTTTCTTACGTGCAAAAATGTTTTATCATTTCGCGTTTTAAAACTTTACCTATAATATCGAATTTGAAGACATGCTTCACGGATACTTTTATATAAAAAATTTTGTCCTCTCCATCTGCAAAAAAGAACGAGATTATTGCCTAGATAATCGTTGTGCAAAATAGCAAGGATTGTATATGAAACAGGCAGATATTGGAATAGTTGGACTCGGTGCTATGGGATCAAATCTTGCCCTAAACATGCTAGACAAAGGATTTAAATTAGCGGTATACAACAAAGAATTTGAATTAACAGCTGATTTTATTAAGAAAATATCTGGATTATCTGAAAAAGTTATCATCACCAAAACACTGAAGCAAATGGTAGAAGCAATTCGCCCGCCCCGCAAAATACTTATGATGATAACCGCTGGCGATCCTATCGACCAGTTAATAGAAAAATTAGAACCATTATTATCCCCCGAAGATATATTATTAGATGGAGGAAATTCTCATTTTTACGATACAAAAGAACGCTCTTTACGACTGAATAAAAAGGGAATTTACTTTATTGGAATAGGAATATCAGGTGGCACGAAAGGCGCAAGATCCGGCGCATCACTCATGATAGGAGGAAATGAAAAAGCATACCACAGTGTTAAAAATAT
Source organism: Candidatus Liberibacter africanus PTSAPSY (assembly GCF_001021085.1). Lineage (NCBI taxonomy): Bacteria > Pseudomonadati > Pseudomonadota > Alphaproteobacteria > Hyphomicrobiales > Rhizobiaceae > Liberibacter > Candidatus Liberibacter africanus. Next base: position 407,243 of record NZ_CP004021.1, read on the forward strand.
TCTATTATCTATATCTGCAAATTATCAAGATACCCCTTGTTGCGCTCGATTAGGACCAGATGGATCAGGACATTTTGTCAAAATGATTCACAATGGAATTGAATATGCAAATATGCAATTAATAGCAGATATTTACGGGATTTTTAGGGACGGATTCAACATCCCTCCCCTGGAAATAAGTCAATATTTCTTAAAATGGAACACTGGAAAAATAAGTTCATATTTAATAAAAATCACTGCAGAGATCCTATCAACCATTGATCCCATAACCGGCACGCCCATGATTGATATGATTTGTGATACAGCATCCCAGAAGGGAACAGGAATCAAATCTATCATTGAAGCACATAAATTATCTTCATCCATGACAATCACGGAAACTGCAATTTTCGCCCGCAATCTTTCTTTATATAGAAATAACAATAAGAATATGCAATCGGCTTTTAAACCTACTGCCCATTTTGAAGTAGAAAATTTTGATAAATTTGTTGAAGATTTTGAAAATGCTCTCTATGCATCTACGGTTCTTTCTTTTACCCAAGGATTTTTTGTAATAAGCCAAGCGTCACAAAAATATAATTGGAAGCTATCGATTGCAACAATAGCACGTATATGGCGCGCAGGATGCATTATTCGCTCGAAGTTACTGAATGAAATTGCAGAGCATTTAACGGAAAATTCTCCCAATACTACCATTCTTAATATTAAAAGTGTTTTGGAAAAAATGAACAAAACAATCCCTTCATTAAGAAACGTAGTAATTACATGCACAAAAAATGGCTATCCTATACCGGGATTATCAAGCGCCCTTTCTTATTTCGACTCCTGTATGCTTAATCATGGAACCGCTAATTTAATCCAAGCACAACGTGATTTTTTTGGATCTCATGGTTTTGATCGAAAAGACAGAATATCAAAATACAACAGGCCTTGGAAATCATAGATGAAATCCATTATACAATACAGTTCGTAGCAATTGAATTCGATATATTCTTCATAAGTTGAAAGTAAAGATCAGGGCTCTCTTCAAGCAATGTCCCTTCTGGATCAAGCATTGCAGAGGCAACATTAGTACCCTCCGTCAGAGAATGTATTATCTTAGGATCAAATTCTGGATCGTAAAAGATACAAGAAGTTTTATTCATAATAATTTTATCCCGAATGTTCTGTAAAGATTTTGCACCAACAAAAACCGAATGGCGCATAGGAAAAGTAACAATATGCAAATCATAATGAGACGCAAAATAAAGATACGCTTCGTGAAAAACAATAATATTTCGCCCCTTAACTTTTCTCAATACATCACGTAGTTCTGTATCTAGATTATATAACTTACTTTTAAATTCTTCTTCATTCTTTTCATAAATTATCTTATTATCAGGATCCCTTTTAATCAGCTCTTCCGCGACGATATGAGCAATATATTGCGCATTTAAAGGATTTAGCCATAAATGGAAATCATATGTTTGATTTCCATGGCAATGAGAACCATTACCACGCAATGGAATTTTATGTAAATCTTTGTACCTTGAAAGGGTAACTATATTGGATTTTTTGTTTAAAGATTGCAATGGCTTCGCCAAAAAATATTCCATTTCCGGACCAAGCCAAAAAATAATGTCTGAATTTTCTAAAATCCTAGCATCTGACGTGCGTAAATTATAATCATGAGGTGAACTGATACCTTTGACAAGCAAAGTAGGACTGCCTATTCCTTTCATGATAGAAGATACAATTGAATAAATAGGCTTTATAGAGACGACCACTCGCAAAGAATCAGCCTTAGCCACACTAGACAATAGTAAAAAAAGAAATATAAATAGTTTGAAAATACTTTGCACGGCGTAGATCCTAATCTTTAATAAACTACTACTTTTGTCGATACTCGAAATAGCTACTCTGTAAACAAATGCGATGGAACATAATTGGTTATGCCGAACATCTCATCTCTACCCTTAATTAGCTTGAATGACACTAGTGTCCGTAAGAATGGACACCAAGTTTTACAAGATATTAACTTCACTATCAATCCAGGTAAAATAGTAACATTAATAGGGCCTAATGGTTCTGGCAAATCAACAATTGCCAAACTTATTACAGGAATAATTAAACCCACTACAGGAAGCATAACTCGCAATCCTGATCTGATTATAGGGTATGTTCCACAAAAAGTCACCCTAGAAAAAACATTACCACTCAGTTTAATGCGATTTATTACGCTTTCCACATCATCTTCAAAAGAAGAAATTATACAAACACTTGATAAAGTTAATTTAAAAGGAAAGCATCATAGAAATGTAAGTGATCTTTCAGGAGGAGAGTTCCAACGCGCCCTTCTCGCAAAAGCGCTATTACGCAAACCTAATTTATTAGTTTTAGATGAACCATTACAAGGTATTGATTTTCCAGGAGAATTAGCTCTATACGAATTGATTACATCAGTGCGTCAGGATACTGGTTGCGGTATACTACTAATATCTCATAATTTACACATGGTGATGGCATCTACAGATACGGTTATATGCTTAAATAATCGAATTTGCTATCAAGGCCCCCCTCAAACCATAAAAGATAACACAGATTATATTCATCTTTTTGGATCACGTGCAACAGAAATATTAGCCATCCATAATCATGCACACGATTACTAGAATCTAAATGCTCATATCAATCATTTTTCCAAAAAGCGGGAAATCATACTAAATGGAATAAAATAATGTATAACGAATTTTTCATTCGTGCTTTGTTTGCTGGAATTGGCATAACTATCTCCACTGGCCCGCTTGGATGTTTTGTTGTTTGGCAACGCATATCCTATCTAGGAGACACCATAGCACACTCAGCACTTTTAGGTGTCGCTTTTTCACTCATGTTTCAATTACCACTCACCCTTTGTATATTCATAATAGCGGCTCTAACATCGATCATACTGCTTCAAATTCAGAAAAATGAATTTTTATCTTCTGATTCTATTCTTGGAGTCATTACTCATTCAACAATATCGCTTGCTCTAATCATGCTATCTTTTATGAGCTGGATAAATACAGATCTAATAAGTTTTTTGTTTGGCGATATCCTAGCAGTAAACACAAATGATATCATGCTTATCTGGGGAATAGGAATCCTGAATATTATTATACTACTCACAATATGGAAGCCATTACTAGCAACTACCGTAAACTATGACCTTGCCAAAGCAGAAGGTATGCATCCAGAGAAAATGAAGCTCATCTTCTCTCTTATAACAGCACTTACGATCTCTGTTTCCATAAAATTTATCGGTATCACACTCATAACATCCCTTTTGACATTACCTGCGGTCACAGCAAGACGTTTTGCAACATCTCCGGAAAACATGGCTATATTAACAATAATAATTGGAATATTAGGAGTAGTACTTGGTCTTTATGGATCATTAATTCTTGATACTCCTTCAGGCCCATCTATCATTATTACATCTTTATTGTTTTTTATATTAAGCTTTTTTTATCAAAAGTCACTATAACTTTCAAATATTCGTAATTTGATATCGCATCATATATTTTTTAGTCTTGTATTTTAAATATTTATCGAGTACTATTGATACAATTTATTTGCTCGACCATAGAAGTGATGTCATCGTATTTGAACAATATTTTGTGAGAGAAAGTAATTTATATGACTAGTGAAAAATCCTATAGCGTTCTTAACGAACTTATGAATATAGAATTCAAAGCTCATTATTATTACATGCAAGCCGCATCTTGGGCTGCATTCAAAAACCTTGAAGGATGTCATAATTTTCTCTTAGGACATGCCAAGGAAGAGTACTCTCACGTCATGAAAATATTCACGTATTTGATGGATCTAGGTGGAGAAGCAAATTTTTCTGGCTTATCACAACCTGATATTGATGCTAATGATATCGAAGGGCTTTTCTCGCTAATATATAAACACGAATGCGATGTAACAAAAGCGTATGATGAAGCTGTTGCAGTTGCCTTGGAAGAAAAGGATAATCAATTGTTGTTCTTTTTGCAATGGTTTGTCAGTGAACAAGATGAAGAAATGATCCTTTGCCGTAAAATATTAGACAAGATAAAGCTAATAGGATCTGGTCCTCATTCTCTTTATCTATTCGATCAGGAAATGGCAACACTCGCGAATAAAAGTTAATACTTCTATAGGTTAAACGTTTTACTCAATAATAATCCTAGAATATAGAATAAGAATATTTCTATAAATGATTGTTGGTTTTTAATAAAATAGGAAGAACAATTCTAACTTTTGTTGCAATATAAACAATATTTAATGAATTTACTGAATATTGATCTCTAGGAATATTGTTCTCATAAAAAATGCACGCCTTCTCATCTATAGGTTATTGTTTCAAGGTATCCATAATGTTCAATACTGCTGGACCGAGAATAATCAGCATTAGAACAGGTAAAAAGAACAAAATCATCGGAACAGTCAGTTTAGGCCCTAATGAAGCAGCTTTTTTTTCTGCTTCCATTAAACGATCTGTTCTTGTTTCTGCAACTAAAACACGCAAAGCATCACCTATTGATGTTCCATAACGATCGGATTGCATCAAAGCTTGCATCACATTTCTTACACAATCCATTTGAGTACGATTATAAAAGTTTTCAAATGCCACCTGTCTATTAGGCAGGAATGAAAGCTCCGCTACAGTTAACAACATTTCTTCAGAAAGAGGAACTGATTGCCCCCCGATTTCATCCGCGATACGACGAAAAGACTGCTCTATAGAAATACCCGATTCAACACATATTAATAATAAATCAAGAGCATCTGGCCAAGCGCGCCTTATAGAAGCCTGTCTTTTATGAACAATATTAGAAATAAAAGCAGCTGGAGCATAGAATCCAAGGTATCCTATTAAAATAGCTGCTCCTACACGAGCTGGATAAGGATATTTAACTAATTTATCAAAGGCAAATATCCATATAATTCCACCAACAAGGGCAATTATTGGGAGAATCAAACGTACAATCAACAAAACATTCAATGCATATTCTGATCGAAAACCAGCGGAACGTAATTTATTTACTATCTTTTTGTCAACCAGAATTTCTTTTAGATTAAATTTTTGCACAAATTGTCGTAAGGAAATATTATCGTGAGTACGTAGCTTAGAAGACTTCTTCTGCAAATACTCTTTTTGTTTTTGGCGTAATAAATCTTCTTCAATGGCAATGGATTTCATACGTTTCTCCAATTCATTACCACCTAACAAAGGAAAAATAACTGCATAAAACAATGAAAAAACCGAAACCGCAGTTGTTATGGAAAATACGATACTAGCGGCATCCAAAATAGAGAAAAAATCAATCATCTTATACCCAAAGATCAAATATCAAAATTAATCATAATCCGCATAATCATAATACCTAAAACCATCAAAAAAGCCGCAACCCCAAGGATCATATGTCCTCTCGGATCCGTTATAAGAATACCAATATATTCTGGAGACGTAAAATGTACAAGAAGAGACACAAAAAAAGGCAAAGATCCTATTATCCATGCTGAAGCTTTCGCCTCCATCGAAAGAGCCTGAACTTTTGCTTTCATTTTTTTCCTCTCACGCAATATTCTCGATAAATTGGACAAAGCCTCCGAAAGATTACCTCCTAATTGCGCCTGAACAGAGATAACTGTGGCAAAGAAAGACACTTCTTGAAGAGGCATGTAGCGAATCATACGAGACACACTCTCAGAAACACTCAATCCTAAATGTCGCGCCTCAACCACACGACGAAATTCTGATCGAACAGGATCAGAAGACTGACTAACAATAACAGAAATAGCATCTGAAACCGGCAATCCAGTGCGCACTGAACGAACAATAATATCTAGAGCATTAGGAAATTCTTCCAAAAAACTAGCAACTCTTTTCTTTATTACATATTTTAAAAACAAACGTGGCATCACAAGAGAACATGAAATGGATATACAAAATGAAACAAATAAACTACCGGTCATTGCCCAAAAAACAACGCAACATACGAATGCTAGAACACAACTGCCAATGTAATAATGTTCTTTCGAGATAGGTAAACCTGAATAAGATATTAAAGAAGATAAACTTTTGGTATTACCGGTTTTTTTCTTGTGACTTACTTCTATATTTTGTATTGCCTCTCGCAATGCTTTACGACGTTTTATATTAGCAGAAGAAGCATCTTTATCCGCGACCAAAACCTTTGAAACATCTCGCGAACCAGAGGTGGATTTCTTAGATAGAAAACTGCTTATTGTATACAAAAAAATGAATACTGATAAAACAACCGAGCCTACTACAAATAATTGCATTGCATCAAAACCCATTTAATTCCCCCTATGCACCACTTCGTTTGTCAAGAGATTCGAGAACTTCCGCTAAATTACTCTCTTCACCATACTGAGCCGCTCTACTCCAAAACTGCGGACGAGAAATGCCAGAACCGGTATGACAACCAATCAATTTACCCGTTTCATCTTCTCCAACCACCTCATATTTAAGAAGATCTTGAGTAATGATAACATTTCCTTCCATTCCAACAATTTCACAAATATTTGTAATCACCCTAGAACCATCTCGCAAACGCTGTGTCTGAATAATCACATCTAAAGAAGAAGTGATAATCTCTCTTACCATCTTGGATGGGAAAGTAAATCCACCCATAGCGATCATTGCTTCGATCCTACCAAAGCTCTCACGAGCATTATTGGCGTGAATAGTACCCATAGAACCATCATGTCCCGTATTCATCGCTTGTAACAAATCCAATACTTCTGGACCACGAACTTCTCCCAAAATGATACGTTCAGGGCGCATACGCAAACAATTCTTCACCAAATCACGCATGGTAATCTCACCCTCACCTTCAATATTAGGAGGTCGTGTTTCCAAACGAACCACATGCGGTTGCTGAAGTTGAAGCTCCGCTGTATCCTCACAGGTAACGATCCGCTCATCTGTATCTATATAACGAGTCAAGCAATTGAGCAAAGTTGTTTTTCCAGAACCAGTTCCACCTGAAATCAAAATATTACACCTAATACGTCCTATAATTTGCAATAACCTCGCACCCTCAGCTGTCACAGCACCAAAGCGAACAAGATGATCCAAGGTAAGCTTTTCTTTTTTAAATTTACGAATAGTTAAAGTCGGACCATCAAGAGCAAGAGGTGGAATAATAACATTTACACGAGAACCATCCAACAAACGTGCATCACATATAGGACTTGCTTCATCTACACGACGACCAACTTGATTAACAATGCGTTGACACACCGTAAGGAGCTGTTCATTATCTCGAAAGCTAATACCCGTTTCAACAGTTTTTCCATTAACTTCGATAAATACTTTTTCTGAACCATTAACCATGATATCCGCAATATCATCTCGCGCAATAAGAGGCTGAAGAGGCCCATACCCTAAAATATCATTACAGAGATCTTCTAAAATATCCGTTTTCTCCTCAAATGATATAGCGATATTTCTAATAGAAACAATCTCATTCATAAGAGTCGATATTTCTTCTCTCGCCGATTCCGTATCGTATTGGGAAAGCTGAGTTATATCTATCATTTCAATCAAAGTTGCAAAGATAGTTGATTTAATTGCATAATAATTCGAATCACGCTTCCCTGAGTTAACAATATCTCCGTCTTTAAAGTATGACGATACTGGCACAGTTTCTTTCTGATCATTAACTGAATTTACAGCTACTTCACCTAAAGAAGAGCGGGGCGCTTCTTTTCCTGCTGATTCTGTGAAGGTCTTGTTCCGTCTTCCAAACATATATGGCTCCTAAAGCATGATCACTTCATATTAAAAATATTCTTGATCTTTGTGTATATAACATTTTGAGGTTTAGACATAGTTACTCGATCAGTAAGAATGCGCGAAAAATCTACAAATAATTCTGCAATAGAAGATTTAGGATCTACTTCACGTATCATTTTACCTGAATTAGCTGACATGCCAAAAACAGAACTATCAAAAGGGATAATAACAGAAGGCTCTATACCCAATGGCGCACAAAAATCACTAACAGAAATTTCAGGTTTTTTAGGAGTCTGAGTCTGATTGAGAACAAGATAAGGAGTCTTATAATTCGGCCTCAATTTTTTTAAAACATCAATTAAATTTTTAGCATTACGCAAACCAACAAGATCAAGAGAAGAAGTAATGACCACTTTATCACTTGTAGAAAGAACTTCACGTGTCCAAGAATTCCAAACATGAGGAACATCCAGAATCGTCAATGGAGACATCTTCTGCAATAAATTAATGACTGGCATAATCTTTTTTTCATCAAAATCATAGGTACAATCCAACATAGTCGGAGCCGTTAAAATTGAAAGATTCTCCACATAGCATATAAGTAATTGACTAATAAACGCTTTATCAATTTGCCTTTGGGAAGAAATGGCACTTATAATACTATCCATTGGATCTTGATCGAAATTAATATTAACTGTTCCATATGGAAAATCTAGATCTGCCAAAATATTTTCCATTGCCAAAACAGACGCAATACTAAAAGCACAATTATGAGCTATAGTTGAAGAACCCACCCCCCCTCTAGAACCTATGAAAGATATTGAACAACATAATTTAGGTGCTTTTTCTTTTTCTGTTTCTCGGGATTCTTTTTGAATAGTAGTAGATGTAGATACATCACTAATGGATTTAATAATGTCAGAAACAGATAAAGGTTCAATTAAATATTCAGATACACCATTAGCTATTAAATCTCGATAAAGCATTATATCATTAGTATCTCCTACTATAATAACCTTCGTATCAGGGTCACAAACATCCGCTAAAGGCTCTAATGCAGAAAGCACTTCTCTAGGATTTACTTGAATTTGAACAATAATAATATTAGGCGTAGGATTATGACAAAAAAAACTCGCTGCTTCTGCGATTGACCCTTTAGTAATTTGCATATTGACGAAATTCCTCCGATCGTCAATTTTAGATCTTTCTACCACAGAATAAAGAGTATCTGTGATACAAAAAACATGCACCGATATCAGTGGCAGAGGACATGTTCCCCCAGAATTTATACCATCATTTCCTTTAAGGGAATCCGAATTATTTACATTATACTCATTCATAAATCGTTCCCCCCCTTCTGTGAGCTAGATTTCCCAGATTGATAATTCCGATAATTATCAACAGATCGATCACGATTATAGGCATCAGGAGGAGTCATCGCACGTGGAGAAAATAAATCAGAAGGATTCACTACTTGAGCTGCTAAATTATTTTGAGATGCACATCCATAATTAAACCAATTATCATTCTCTGAATAACTTCCTAAAATATCTTCTGGCCAAAAACCACACTTCCCAGCACTAGGCTTAACCGCAAAATAACTTATTCGAATAGTATCAATGTCCAATCCATAATCAGCATCATATAGTCTTTCGGAGATAGATTTAGATGCAACACCCCTAGCAATGATAATTTTGCGTATTTCTTTTACAGCATTTTTTATAGAAACAGAAGAAACCGTCGGACTTGGAATCATTAACAAAAGAACACCGGCGTTATCCTTTTGATATTGATCTAAAAATCCATTGATCGTATCATGAATAGGGTACTTTATTAACCCTCTTCCTGCCAATAGAGGTATGTCGACGTATTTCTCTACTTTTTGCATCAAAATTGGATGTCTACTACGGTAATCATTATTGCTTACAAAAGAATATGATGGCGAACTCATTCCATAAAACAAGACGATAAAAAATGAGACCCTTAGAATCAAAGTTTTCATAAAAAATACCTTTCTAAGGATTGATCTCAAAAAAATAATAAGCTCTCTCATTCTAATTAACCTTTTAAAACAGGCACCTCCGAACAGATCCTTCATCATACATCCCATCGTCATTTATAAATAAAACCAATCGCACCTTTGTAATTATTACTCTCAATTTCTTCCCTAGTCCCATAAATCTTATTAACCCGATTAAGGAAAAAAGACTTGGAATCATTTTCAACTGCATAATGATCATCCGGACGATCTAAAGAATTCATTGCAACAGGTCGAACAAGGAAAGGAGTCGCCGAAATGAATATTTCCGCTTCTTCCCTAACAAAATCACTTTGCCTGAACAGAGCTCCTAAAATAGGAATTTTCGATAACAATGGAACCCCTTGCCTCGTTTGCTGTATATCATCTTTTAACAACCCTGCTAAAACTATTGTTCCGCCAGAAGGCAATTCAACAGTAGTCTCAGCTTTACGCAGACGAAATTCTGGCACCTTACCTGCACCAATACTCATTGAAGGCTCAGAAACTTCTGTTTGAATCCGCAATCCAATACGTCCTGGAGATAAAACAGTCGGAGTAAAAGTCAAAGAAACACCATATTTATGAGAGCTCAAATTAGCGACACCATTTCTATCCTGACTTTGATACAAACGCTCTCCACCAGATCTAAAACTAGCACTTTGGCCTGAAATAGCCGTCAAAGTTGGCTCTGCTAAAGTACGGATAGCATTTGCTCGTTCCAAAGAACGCAAAACACCCTCAAAGGCAAATTTATCAAGAAAACCCGCCACAGAAAAATTACTGAATCCTGCTTGATCAAAAAAAGCACCACCTTTCCCTGAGCCAGGAGTGGCAGAACGCATAATATTATATTGAAATCCTATTTGTTTTAATATTTCTCTCCTTACCTCTGCAATGGTAACTTTAAGGGTGACTTGATCTTCACCTGAAATATTTAATAGGTTAATTACTTGGCTACGGTTATGATTGCCCCCTATATTATTAACAGAACTCCGATGGTTTTTTGCAAAGTAAGTCTCAGCAAGTTCAACAGCTCTCTGAGAATCCTGAATATTACGCACGACTCCATGCAAAACAACACTACCAGAAACCATTTCAACATTGATTTTCGAATCAGGTATAAAACGTCGCAAAGTCGCCTCAAGATAGACAACATCATGTTCCACTGTAATATCAAGGTTCAAAATTTGCTTACCATCATGCCCGAGTAAAATAACATTCGCTTGACCTATATCTTTCCCAAAAAGATACATAGTATTTGAAGAATGCATAACAACATCTGCTTTACTTGGATCAGAAACTAAAACATCTTGTACAACGGATGGTACGCGTAAAATAACCACCTTATTTAAACCGACATTTAATCGTTTACTTTTACCTATATCCGCATAACTGATGTTAATGACAGTATTATTACCATCCTTAATTGGTGGCAAAACTGCCAACAAAGAATCAAAACTGAAGAGGAAAATACTAAGTATAGTAAATAATGTGCGTAGAAAATACTTCATTGTACCACCCCGTCAGCATCTTTATTAAAAATAACACCAGATTTGATAATTTGAATATCTCTCACCATCTGAGCTTCCCCATTAGAGTTAGCATCCTTTCCGCCCTTAAAATCTGCCACAGATCGCAATGCTAGTGACAACTTCGCAGCCATTTGTTGTGCCCCAATGAGCACACTTGTCTGCGCAGACGTCAATTCTAAAGTAGCAACAGATCCAATAAGAGCTACCTGACCACTCTCTGAATTAATATTTTGATCTATTGCAAGAACACGTATATTATTAAGAATCACTTCTACCTTCGGATGCCTTTCAGAAGACGAACGAACCATTAATATATCTACACGATCATTAGGCTTAATCATTCCCCCAGCTGCACTAGAAGGAGAAATATCGATAGAAAAAGCACGATTACCTTTTGCAAGAAGAGAAGAAACTCCGCCGTTTCCTTGTGACGTTAACCTCTCTACGCGGATCGGATCACCTTTAAAAATATGATCACGGACCATTAAACCCTCTAATTCGCTTATCGCATTAGGCCTGTGGACATCATCTATAAAACCATCGAATACATTATCTTCCGGTAAAGCAACCCATTCTAGAGAATCAGATGATACCATTGCCCCCATTTCTAAATTATACTTAGCCATTAAAACGTTAACAAACTTCATAGAAGGTTGAGAAACAATTTCGTCTTTTTGAACATGATGATGAGATACAAAATGCATTGCCACAATACCTGCTAAAAGAGCAAAAATACCTGACACAATCATACCCGTCATTCGAGTGAATTTCATTTATCTGCCTATCAAATAAAAAATAAATATAATTAATTAACTAATAACAACCATTACAATAACATAACTCAACCTAAATATGGTTAAAAAAATAAAACTATGAGGAAATCCCTATCAAAACAACTTTAAAAAAATATGAATCTGGATAACAAATTAACCCGCCTATAGATATCGCAATACCATAAGGGATTTTACCTTTCATAAGAAAACTTTTTGGAATAACAGCATAAAATAAACTGCTATAACCATTAATCATCCTAATGAGCAAAATGCCAATAGATAATACCCCCCCCAGAATAGCAACATAAAATACAAAGTTTAATAAAGAGATCGTCCAACCAAACCAAATAGATGTTGCCGTCAATAACTTTACGTCCCCTCCCCCCATAATATTAAATATAAATAAAACAAAACAAACAATAAAAACAAGCAAACCAACCAACAAATGTAGAGCTATTAAATGATACGCCATACCTTCCCAGAAAGCGATTAATATAAAAGAACTCATCATAACAATAGAAACCCGATTAGGTATCAATGCCTCGAAAAGATCAGTTAATGCCGCCAAAATTAGGCAAAAAGGAGGGATAATAAAAATAGCAGAAGCAATCATTTTACTCTTTCTCGTAAATTATATTTTAGTGCATGATTATGTACAAAATATAATCAAAAGGAACTTTATAATCTTGAATTGATAAAAATATCAATAAAAATATCAATAAAAATAATGAATATTATATAAATCAAAATATCCTTTAAACAAGAATATTTTGAAAAAATTTTTTATTACAACAACTAATATACACGGTATTTTATCAAAAATTACACAAAGAAATTCCTATACTCAAAATAAAAAAATAACATACCTAATATCATTCACATCCTAATAGTTTTTTAATAACATCAATCCCTCTCAGACGTATTAGTCATTATTCTATGTTAACCTTGAAAAGAATCATGTAGCAAACTTATTTTAATTCTTCTTACCAACATACTTTTACCTATTCTTTTTACCCCTCTTTGTATTATTCTTTCCATTACTCTTTGTATTATTCTTTCCATTACTCTTTGTATTATTCTTTCCATTACTCTTTGTATTATTCTTTCCATTACTCTTTGTATTATTCTTTGGAGGCGTATTTGAAGCTTTATTGGGTGTAGAATTAGAAGTCGATTGATCACCGATTCGAGCGCGAGGATGTTCCTGCCCTTGCAAAGCATTAGAAACCACCTTAAAATCGCCCTTCAATACTTCTCCAATCTTGGTAACAGCACTAAAAATCACCACAGCAATAAGAGAAACAAGCAAACCATATTCAATAGATGTTGCCCCTGATTCATCCTTTAAAAATTTTTGTATAATATTCATTGAAAATATTCCGAATTAAAATAAAACTAACTTTAAAAATTTTTTAATCTGCTATATCATATTTATTACATGCTGATGTATAATTTTAAAATTCAAATGCGTGTAAAATAAAAAAAAATTCAATTAATTTTATATGCCATAGAATATATCTAGAAAAACAAGATACAACACAGACACAATCAACATCTGTTCGCTATACTGGATTCACGAATTACTCTTCTACATTTTGGAAAGAAACAAAATATTCAACAAACAGACATATAAATGATAAAAAAATTCTGCTAAAAGTTAAATTTAAGATATTGCGAATAGTTACAATAACATTATGGTTGTCATTGTAACTATTGGCTATAAATTACTCTAATTTAGTTGTGAATATCCGCTAACTTGCTAGCAATATTTGAGAAAACAGTAGTCAAATTACTTCCAAGAGTGGTAACAGCTGCAATGATTGCTACTGCAATAAGAGAAGCAAGCAAACCATATTCAATAGCCGTAGCTCCCGATTCATCCTTTAAAAATTTTTGCATAATATTCATTATCATAAAAAAATATTCCCAATTTAAAATAAAATTACTTTTAAAAAAATTTTGATACGCTATAACTCATCAAAATAGGTTCGTACGTAATTTTAAAATGTAAATAGTTGTAAAATACGCAACACAAAACATATAATTAATTTATTATGCAATCTATCACTATTAAAAAATGAAAATAATTCTTATTTATCATTGCGTTACTGTATAAAAAGATATTGTGATAATACTGAGATGATTCCACCTAAAGCACCACTAAAAATCGTAAAAGTAATAAAAAACAGACACACTAAGCATCTGTTAACTATAATAGATTAACGCACTATTACTCTTCCTCACTTGGAAGAAAACCAAAATATTAAACACATATGAAGGATAAAAATACGGTTAAAAGTTAAATTTAAAATATTGCGAATAGTTACAATAACATTATGTTGTCACTGTAACTATTGGCTATAAATTACTCTACGTCTTTAGTTTTTTGAGGAATCCGATAACTTGGTAGCAATATTTTTGAAAACACCAGTCAAATTAGTTCCAAGAGTGGTAACAGCTGCAATGATTGCTACTGCAATAAGAGAAGCAAGCAAACCATATTCAATAGCCGTAGCTCCCGATTCATCCTTTAAAAATTTTTGCATAACATTCATTATCATAAAAAAATATTCCCAATTTAAAATAAAATTACTTTTAAAAAAATTTTGATACGCTATAACTCATCAAAATAGGTTCGTACGTAATTTTAAAATGTAAATAGTTGTAAAATATGCAACACAAAACATATAATTAATTTATTATGCAATCTATCACTATTAAAAAATGAAAATAATTCTTATTTATCATTGCGTTACTGTATAAAAAGATATTGTGATAATACTGAGATGATTCCACCTAAAGCACCACTAAAAATCGTAAAAGTAATAAAAAACAGACACACTAAGCATCTGTTAACTATAATAGATTAACGCACTATTACTCTTCCTCACTTGGAAGAAAACCAAAATATTAAACACATATGAAGGATAAAAATACGGTTAAAAGTTAAATTTAAAATATTGCGAATAGTTACAATAACATTATGTTGTCATTGTAACTATTGGCTATAAATTACTCTACGTCTTTAGTTTTTTGAGGAATCCGATAACTTGGCAGCAATATTTTTGAAAACACCAGTCAAATTAGTTCCAAGAGTGGTAACAGAAGTAATGATCACTACTGCGATAAGAGAAGCAAGCAAACCATATTCAATAGCCC